>NZ_PZZL01000017.1 GCF_003046185.1 Phreatobacter oligotrophus | reverse complement strand
CCGAAGCCGAGGAACGCTATTACGCCTCGTTGGCAGAGACAGCGATGGCCGCATAACTTAAGACAACCGGCCTCCGGCAAAACCGGGGCGGTTCACACCTCCGGATAGCTCGCGATGACGCGCCGGATGCGGTTGGCGTACTGGTTGCCCTCCTCGAGCGAGATCGTCGGGTTCAGGGTCGCGCGGATCCAGAGGTTGCCCTCTTCGAGCTTCGGCAGGAACTCGAGGCCGAGCGATCGGCCGGCGAGCAGCGAGACGGCCAGCAGCAGCACGGCGCAGACCATGGTGATGCCGCGATGGGCGACCGCGCGGGCGAGCATCGGCTCGTAGACGGCGCGGATGCCGCGGACGATGAAGGTCTCGCGTTCGGAGAGGTGGCCGCGCAGCAGGAAGACGGCAAGCGCCGGCGTGACGAAGAAGGCGCAGAGAAGGCCACCCGACAGCGCGTAAGCATAGGTCTTCGCCATGGGCGAGAAGATGTGGCCCTCCACGCCCTGCATGGTGAAGAGCGGCAGGAAGCTCGTCACGATGATGAGGCAGGAGAAGATGATGGCCGTGCCGACCTGGTTGGACGCGGTCAGCACCGTGTGGATGCGGCCGCGCAGGTCGGTCGCCGCATCTTCCTTGATGCCGTGCGTTTCCTTCTCGTGACTTCGCTCCGACAGCAGGCGGAAGATGTTTTCGGTCATGATGACCGCGGCGTCGACGATGAGGCCGAAATCGACGGCGCCGACGGAGAGCAGGTTCGCCGATTCTCCACGGACCACCATCAGCGTCACGGCAAAGGCGAGCGCGAAGGGAATGGTCAGCGCGACGATGACCGCCGAGCGGAAATTGCCGAGGAACAGCCACTGCACGATGAAGATCAGCGCGATGCCGAAGGAGGCGCTGTGCAGCACCGTGTGCGTGGTGATGTCGATCAGTTCCTTGCGGTCATAGATGCGCTCGATGCGCACGCCGGGCGGCAGGATGCCGCCATTGTTGATCCGCTGGACCTCCGCGAGCACGCGCTCGATGGTCGGCCGGCTTTGCTCGCCGCGGCGCATCAGCACGATGCCCTGGACGATGTCGTCGTCATTGTTCTGGCCGGCGATGCCGAGGCGCGTCTTGTGGCCGATGGTGACGGTGGCGATATCGCGCACGCGCACCGCCGTGCCGCCGACATTGGCGACGAAGGTGTCGGCGAGGTCATCGAGGGAGGAGATGAGACCGACGCCGCGAATGACGCCGGACTGCGCGCCGAGCGACACGGTATTGCCGCCGACATTCTGGTTGGAATTCTGCAGCGCCGACATGAGCTGCGGCATGGTCAGGCCATAGGCCAGCAGCTTGTTGAAATCGACGGTGACCTCGTAGGCCTTGCTCTTGCCGCCCCAACCGATGGCGTCGACCACGCCGGGAATGGAGCGGAAGCGGCGCTGCAGCACCCAGTTCTGCAGGGTGTTGAGGTCGGTGACGGAATAATCGGGCGGGCCGACGAGCCGGTAGCGGAAGATCTCGCCGATCGGGCTGAGCGGTGAGATCTGCGGCTGCGCGCCGTTGGGCAGGCCGGACAGCAGCGACAGCTGGTTCAGCACGCGCTGCAGGGCGACCTCATAGGTCACGTCATAGGTGAACTGGAGCTTCACATCCGACAGGCCGAAGACCGAGGTCGTGCGGATGAGGCGGAGGTTCTGCAGGCCCGCCGTGACCGACTCGATCGGCACGGTGATGTAGCGCTCGATCTCCTCCGAGGAGAGGCCCGGCGCCTGGGTGATGACGTTCACCATCGGCGGCACGGGGTCGGGATAGGCCTCGATGTTGAGGCGCATGAACGCGATCGAGCCGGCGAGGCACAGGACACCGGCCAGCAGGACCATCAGGATCCGCTGGGACAGGGCGAACTCGAAAATCTTGTTCATGGCCCGGATCCGGTCAGCGGCGGAAGGCGGCGGTCATCTGGTCGATGAACAGGGCGCCGCGAACGACGACCTCCTCGCCGCCTTGCAGACCTTGCAAGATCTGCACCTGATCCCCGTCGGTGATGCCGGGCGTGACGCGCCGGAGTTCAGCGGTCTTGTCGGGGTGGGCGATCCAAACACGCGCCACCGGGCCTTCGTAGATCAGCGCGTTGCGCGGCACGGCGGGCGATGTCGCGGCCGCGCCGACCTGGATGGAGACACTGGCAAACATCTGCTGCTTCAGGACGCCCTGGGGATTGTCGACGGTGGCGCGGACCAGCAGGCGCTTCGAGGCCGGGTCGATGCTGGCGCTGATGAAGTCGAGGCGGGCGGCGAAAGCCTGGTTGCGCAGCGCGATGACGCGGAACTCGACCTGCGCGCCACGGCGCACGCGCGGCACGTCCTCCTCGCGCACGAAGATGTTGAGCCAGAGCGTGTCGAGGTCGTCGATGACGAAGACCGGTTCGCCGCCGCCGGACAGGAACTGGCCAGGGCTGACGCGGCGCGAGACGACCGTGCCGTCGGCCGGTGCGGGGATGGCGATCTCCGGGTTGATGCGGCGGTCGGCCCGGAAGCGGGCGATCTCCGCGTCGGTCTTGCCGAAGAGACGCAGGCGGTTTTCGAGGGCTTCCAGACCGGTGACGGCGGCGCGATGGTCCGCGCGAGCGTTCTCAAGGTCGGCGCGGGCCTGGTCGACGTCGCGCTGCGGCGCGGCGCGACCGGCGAAAAGATCCGACTGGCGCTTCTCGTTGATCTCGGCGAGGCGGAGCTGGGCCACCGCCTTGTCGAGATTGGAGATGGCCGCCACGAACTCGTTCTGCGTCGAGACCATGTCGTTGGCCAGCATGAACAGCAACGGCTGGCCGCGGCGCACCACGTCGCCGGCGATGACGGGCACCCGCGTGGTGCGACCGGCATAGGGCGAGATGACCGGCACGGCGCTGTTCTCGTCGATGGCGAGACGCCCCTCGGTGATGATCTGCTCGCGGAAGACGCGCGCCTCGACCTTCTGGGTGGCGAAGGTCGACCAGTCGGATTCGGAAATGCGGAAGCGGCCGTTGACCTGGGTGACGCGATCGGGCGCCTCGGTCGGCGATTCGGCCGCGGGTTTCGACGTGCCGAAAAGGCGCCCGAGAAACGACAGGTCGACGGCATGGGCGGGACTCGGCCCGAGAGCGAGAGCCGCGGGAACCAGCGCAACAAGCCAGAAAGTTCGGAGGATGGGCAGCACGGGGACCAGGCTTTCACGTCTTACCAGGCTACCCGCGAAGGGACGCCGTCGAGCAATGTTCCACTAGCCCGCTTCGGGCAATGGGTCAAAGGCGCGCAGCGTCGCCGCGTGAGCGCTGCGCGGGATAGTGCATTTGTGATGCAGTCAGGTGACAGAACGATGAGGAACAGGCGCGAGACGGCGGGATTGATGCGAGGAGCCACCTCACCAGGGAGAAACCTCATGGCCAAGACCAAGACCCTCGAAGACATGTTCGTGGACGGACTGAAGGACATCCTCTTCGCCGAGCGCCAGATCCTGCGCACCCTGCCGAAAATGGCGCGGGCGGCCCAGTCGCAGGAGCTCAAGGCGGCGATTGAGAAGCACAAGGACCAGACGGAAGGCCAGATCGAGCGCCTTGAAAAGGTTTTCGAGCAGATGGAGGTGGCGGCCCGCGGCAAGACCTGCCCGGCCATCCTCGGCATCATCGAGGAGGGCCAGGAGGTGCTGGAGGAGTTCAAGGGCAGCCCGGCCCTCGATGCCGGGATCGTCGCCTCGGCCCAGGCGGTCGAGCATTACGAGATCGCGCGCTACGGCACGCTGAAGGCCTGGGCCGACCGGCTCGGCGAGAAGGACGCCGCCCGCCTGCTGGCGGAGACCCTCGCCGAGGAGGAGCAGACCGATGCCGACCTCACCAAGCTCGCCAAGGGCAGCATCAACAGGCAGGCGACCGCCGAGGCGGCCTGAGGCTCCATGTCGGCGGGTCCGCTGCGGGCCCGCCGACGTTCAGGCCGCGACGCCGTCGACCCGGTGGGCGAGATTGTTGCAATAGCCGCGCGGGTTCCACGGCGCGGCGTCGAGGGGCTGGTCCCGGCCTGCAAGGTCCCGGGCGACGGCAACGAGCATCACAGGCCCTGCGGGAACAGCGAGGGCGGCCGAGAAGCGCCGCCAGGCGAAAGTGTCGGCGGCGGGCGCCAGATCCGCCTCGGTCCAAGTCGCGCCACCATCGGCGGAGAGGCGCACCCCCGCGACAGGCGTTGCCCCCGACCAGGCCCAGCCGGCGACGCCGAGGGGCCGTCCGACCGCGTGGGTGAAGCCTGCGGCCGGCGTGGTGATCAGCGATTTCACGGGCATGTCGGTGATCACCGCGAAATCGGCGGGATCGACCGCATCGCCCGGCCCGAGGGGCTTGATCGGCAGCCGGTAGTCGGTGCCGCGCATCTTCTCGCCGTCGTGCTCGCAGTCGCGGATCTCGAGACGGTCCAGCCATTTCTGCCAGGCCGATCCGGGATAGCCGGGCACCACGACCCTGAGCGGCCCGCCATGCAAGGCCGGCAGCGGTTCGCCGTTCATGGCGAAGGCGAGCAGCGTTTCCGGAGCGAGCGCCTTCTCAATCGGGATGCCGCGCGACAGGGCGGGCTTGCCGGGGGCGGTGAGGCTGCGGTCGGGGCTGTGATGGGCCGTGTAGATCGCCGCTTCGGTGAGCCCGGCCCGCTCCAGCACGTCGCGCATCCGCACCCCGGTCCAGCGGGCGCAGCCGACGGCGCCGTGGCGCCATTGCGCGCCGGGGACGGGCGGCGAAAGGAAGGCGCGGCCATTGCCGGCGCATTCGAGGACCGCCGTCACATCGACGACGGGGAAATCGCGGGCGAGGTCGGCGAGGGTCAGGGACAAGGGCCGGTGCACCTCGCCACTGACCTCCAGCCGCCAGTCCCCGGCCGCGCCGATGGCCGGCATGTCGCCGTTGTTGCGGACGAAAAAGGCATCCTCCGGCGTCAGCGCCGCGTCGAGGGCGGCTGCGTCCGGCTCCCCGTTGAGGGCGTCGTCGTCGAGCCAGCGCAGGCGCGGCTTGCTGGCGAGGACGGCATCGGGCGCCGGATGCGGCATGCGGGGGTGACCTCTGGCGGAAGCTGAGGGGAGCCTAGCTGCGCCCCCGCCCCGGTGCCAGCCCCGGGCGCCGCGACGGAGAACGGCGTTTCGTCACGCCCGCCCTCCGGAGAGGGTTCATCTCCCAGGCGGCGGTGAGCCCATCAGGTCCGAAGGAGCCCAATCGTCCCTGCCCGTCCCGGCCGCTCAGTCCGTCAGGCCGGCGCGCTGCCATCCTCCGGCGACCAGTCCGGCGGCGGCACCCGGGCGATGATGCCGCGCCGCATGGCCTCTGGACGGTCGCGCCAGGGCACGAAACCATGCGGGGCCTCGGCACAGGCCCTGGCCATGGCAACGACGTCACCGGCATCGCGGTCCGGATCGAGGTCGCCGAAGACGAAGGTGTAGCCGCCGGCCGCCGACAGCGAGATCGAGCAGATGCGCTTGCAGACGCTGAGGCACTGGGTCGGCCGCACGCGGCAGTCGGTCCCCTCGGCGGCGCTCGCCACGGCCTCGAAGAGCTTTCGGCCGGGCGCTTCGGCCAGTTCGGTGCCGGGCGCGCGGCAGGAGGTGCAGACGGTGACGATGACCGGCCCGGCGGGACGATCAGGGGATGGGGTGGTGGTCACGATGCAATATTCCCGGCGCCATGGCGCCAGATGCCAGCCCTGACGGTCGAGGCCCGGCATTCGGCCTCGCCAGCGCGCAACCCGTGCTCCCCGCCGGCTTGCGTCCATCAGCAGCACTATGAGCAGCCGGTCTCCTGGCTCGCGACTCAAGCGCCCCGCCGTCCTTCCCGGCCTTTCGGCCAGTGGCTCACGACAAGGGCTCGTCGCCTACAGTTGCGGGGGCAGCCGCGGCCTCGGGCGAACCCTCACCGCATTCCCGTTTCACCCGCCGGGGCGGGCACTGCTCGGCGCGGACAGTGCCACGGCCCCGCCGCCGGCTCAAGCCGCGGACCTCGGGACCGGCTTCCCTTTCGTCACGCACCCGTGAAGAGGACCGCGTAACGTCCGGGCCATTGTCGGCGAAACCGGAACATCGCGTCCAACCAGGGGGAACCGACGCCATGCAGACCGCCACCGCCACCAAGCCGACGTCCTTGATCGCCATTCCCGCCGTGCCCTCGGCCCGCACGCTGTGGAACCTCTTCCTCGGCGGCGCCGCCGGCCTGGGTTTCTGGGAGTTCTTCTCCGCCACCTTCACGCACTGGGCGGCGGGTTTCCCGCTGCAGCCGCCAGAGCTGGTCAAGTCGCTGTTCCAGCACCAGCTCGGACTCACCGTCAGCACCCCGATGGCGGAGCTGCTGCATGGGCTGACCGGCCTGATCTTCTATCCGATCGGCTACTACATCCTGTCGCGGGCCCTGCCCTGGCTCGGCGTCACGGCGGCCGGCTGGATCTGGGGCGTCGCGACCTATTTCATCGCGCTCGGCTTTTTCGCGCCGCTCGCCGGCCAGCCGTTCCTGCTCAACAACGTGCCGGTGCTCTCCTTCATGAGCCTCGTCGGCCATGCCATCTACGGCTACCTCGCGGCCATCGTCTTCGAGCGCTTCGAGGAGGGCCGATGAGCCCGGTTGCCGGCACGGCCGAGCCGAAGGGGCGCAGCCGCGACGCGCGGATCGACCTCGCGCGCGGCCTCACCATGCTCATCATCTTCGTCGCCCATGTGCCGGGCAACCTCTGGGCCGAGTTCATCCCGGCCCGGATGGGGTTCTCCTCGGGGGCGGAAGCCTTCGTGCTCTGCTCGGGTCTTGCCTGCGGCATCGCCTTCGGCGGCACCTTCCGCCGCGACGGCTGGGTCGCCGGCACGCGGCGGATCGGCAAGCGCGTCTGGCAGCTCTGGCTCGCACAGGTGCTGACCTTCGCGGGCTTCGCGGCGCTGATGCTGTCGATGGACGCCTGGCTCGGCGGCAGCACCTATGCCGCCCGCTACAGCCTCGCCTATCCCGTCGCCTCACCGTTAGAGGCGGTGCTGGGCCTCATGACCCTCACCTATGTGCCGGACTTCTTCGACATCCTGCCGCTCTACATCGTCCTGCTGGCCGCCGTGCCGCTGATGACCCTTGTCGCCGGCGCCTCGCGCTGGTTGGTGCTCGGCCTCTCGGCGGCGCTCTGGCTCTTTGTGCAGGTCTACCCGCTGAACCTCCCGGCCCATCCGGCGGGCAGCAAGCTCTGGTACTTCGACCCGCTGGCCTGGCAGTTCCTGTTCTTCCTCGGCTATGCGACGACGGTCGGGTGGCTCACGCCGCCGCGGGCGACGCCGGCCCGCATCGCCCTTGCCGCCGCCTTCATCCTCGGCTGCATCCCGCTGACCTTCTCGGGCGCCCATGCGGCCTTCCCGGCGCTTGGCGAGATCTACCGCGCGATCTATCCGGCCGAGGCGATCTCGACCCTGCATCCCCTCCGGCTCGTCCATGTGCTGGTGCTGGCCTGGCTCTTCGCGGCGTTGCTCGCGAGCCGGCGGTCGTCGCTCTTCGACGGTTCGCTGAAGCCGGTCCTCGCCGTCGGGCAACAATCGCTGACGACGTTCCTCACCGGCATCGTGCTGGCGGCGCTGGCCGGCGTCGCGCTGGACCTCACGGGCCGCGACGGCGCCACGACCGCCCTCGTGAACCTCACCGGCTGCGCCCTGCTCGTCGCCACGGCCTATGCCGCGCGCACTATCAAGGCATCGCTGAAGACCCCGAAGCCCACAGGAAAGGACAGGCCATGGCTCGCCACGCAGTGACGTTCTCCCGCCGCGCCCTTCTCGCCGGCGCCATGCTCGCCGTCCCCGCCGCGCGCGGCGCAAGGGCCGAGACGGGTCGCATCACCCTCATCGTGCCCTTCGCCGCGGGCGGGCCGACCGACATCGTCGCGCGGCTTGCCGCCGACGGCATGGCCCGCCATCTCGGCCGCGCGGTGATCGTCGAGAACGTCGCCGGTGCGGGCGGCGCGACCGGCACGCTGCGCGCGGCACGGTCGCGCCCCGACGGCACGACCATGGTGCTGGGTCAGATGGCGACCCATGCGCTGACCCCCATCCTCAATCCGCAGGCGGGCTATGACCCGCTGGCCGATTTCGTGCCCATCGGGCTCATCGCCAATGCGCCCATGGTGATTGCGGCGCGCAAGGGCGTGCCGGCCGCATCGCTGCGGGAGTTCCGTGATTTCGTGGCGGGAAGCGGCAATCGCCTGTCCTTCGGCCATGCCGGGCTCGGCGCGACATCGCAGGTCGCCTGCGAGCTGTTCAACCAGGGCACCGGCGCCGCGCCCGTCTCCATCGCCTATCGCGGCACCGCCCCGGCGCTGAACGATCTGGCGGCCGGCCAGATCGACTTTGCCTGCGACCAGCTCACCAGCATCGCGCCGCTGATCCGCTCCGGCCACATCCAGGGCGTGGCGCTGATGGCGCGGGAGCGCTCGCCGGTCCTGCCGGATCTGCCCTCGGCTGCCGAACAGGGCTTCCCCGATCTTTCGGTCGAGGTCTGGAACGGGCTGCTCTTCCCGCGTGGCACGCCGGACCGGGTGGTGGCGGAGGTCCATGCGGCCCTCACCGCGACGCTCGACGATCCTGGCCTTGTGCGCCGCTTCGAGGAGCTCGGCGCCTCGGTGCCAATGAGCGCCGCGAACACGCCGGCGGCTTTCGGCGCGCTGATCCGCTCGGAAAATGCCCGCTGGCGGCCGGTGCTGGAGCGCCTCACGCGCTGAGCGGGTTCACTCGCTGACATCCCGCAGGATCCGCGCGAGGACGGGGTGCGGGAAGCGGCGGGCGACCGTCACCGCGAAGAAGGTCTCGGTGATGCGGTCGAGCTTGGCCGCCTCGGCGAGAAAGCCGGCGGCGAGCTCGTCGCGCACGACGATGCGCGGAATGACGGCGAGGCCCAGATCCTCGCGGGCGAGGAGACGCAGCATCGCCATGTCGTCGGCCTCGGCTGCGACCGTCGGCGTGACGCCGAGCTGGGCGGTAAACGCGTCGAAGGAGGCCCGCAGCGCCGTGTCGAGGGCGGGCAGCACCAGTGGCTGCTCGGCCAGGAGCGTGGCGAGGTCGCCTCCGCCCGATCCCACCCGGCGCGGCGTGCCGATGAGGCTGACCGGCTGATCGGCGAGGCGGTTGACCAGCCAGGGGATAGCGTCGTCGCGGGGCGGCGCGTGGGTGGTGAGCACCACGTCCAGCTCGAGGCTTTCCAGGCCCCGCAGCAGCTCGGCCTGCGAGCCCGAGCGCAGGTGAACCTCCACCTCGCCCTTGCCGATGACCGGGCGGATGAACTGCATCTGGAAATTGCGCGAGAGGGTGGCGAGCGCGCCGACCCTGAGGGCGCGGCGCGACCCGCCGGTCTCGCGCAGCGTCGCGGTGAGGTCCTCCGCTGTGCGGAAGATCGTCTCGGCATGGTCGAAGGCGATGCGGCCCGCCTCCGTGAGGATGAGACCGCGGCCACGGCGCTCGAAGAGATCGTGGCCGAGCGTCGCCTCCAGCGTCTTGAGCTGGGTCGACAGCGCCGACTGGGCGAGGTTGAGCCGCCGCGCCGCGCCGGTGAGCGTGCCCTCGGCCGCAACGGCATGGAAAAGACGGAGGTGGTGGAGGTTCAGCGCCGGCATCGTTCTTCTCAATAGAACGTAACGGCCGAAATTATGTATTTTTATTGAAGTCAGGCAAGCCTTATCTCCGGCGGCAGTCGCTGATCCCCGGAGTCGCCATGTCGACCTTCATCCCCTTCGTGCAGTTCGCACCGCTGGTGCTTCTCGCCGCCGCCGCCTTCGCGCTGGTGCGGCCCGGACGCCGCCCCGGCGCCTATCCGGCCTTCGCCGAAGCTGCGGCGCTGGCCGCCCTCGGCCTCGCGGTTGCCTCGCTCATCCAGCTCCTCGTCCTCGGCCAGCGGGTCACCGCGGTCGGCGCCGGCCCTGCCCTTCTCGCGCTGCGGCTCGACGCGGTGAGCGCGACCATGACGGTGCTGGTCGGCTTCGTCGGCTGGGTCGTGGTGCGCTACGCCCGCTCCTATCTTGACGGCGAGGAGCAGGAGGGCCGGTTCCACGGCCTGATGCTGGCGACGCTGGCGGCGGTCCTGCTGCTCGTCCAGTCCGGCAGCCTGGTCGTGCTCGCCGCGAGCTTCATCGCGGTCGGCGCCGGCCTCAGGCGGCTCCTGATGTTCTACGGCGAGCGGGCGGAGGCGCAGCGCGCCGCCACCAAGTTCGCCCTCGTCTGGTTCGGCGGCGACGTGCTGCTGGTCCTCGCCGCCGCCCTCCTCTGGATCGGCTTCGGCACTGCCGACCTCGGCGCCATCGGCACCGCCGCGAAGGCCGGCCTGCCCCTCTCGGCCCACATCGCCGTCGCCCTGCTGGTGATGGTGGCCGCGCTGAAGACCGCCTCCTTCCCGCTGCACGGCTGGATCACCGAGGTGATGGAGGCCCCGACCCCGGTCTCGGCCCTCCTCCATGCTGGCATCATCAATGCCGGCGGCTTCCTGATGATCCGCCTCGCCGAACTCGTCCAGGCGAGCTCGGGCGGCATGGCGGCCCTCGTGATGCTCGGCGGCCTCACTGCCCTCTTCGGCGCGGTGGTGATGCTCACCCAGAGCGCCGCCAAGACGGCGCTGGCCTGGTCGACGGTCTCGCAGATGGGCTTCATGCTGCTGCAGTGCGGCCTCGGCCTCTGGCCCCTCGCCCTCCTGCACATCGTCGCCCACTCGCTCTACAAGGCGCATGCCTTCCTCGCCGCCGGCGGCGCGGTGGAGGCGGTCGCCTCGATCCGGCGGCCCGGCCCGGTGGCGGTGCCCGGCGGCCTCGCGGTGGCGCGGTCCTTCGCGCTGGCCATCGTGCTCTATCTCGCGGTCGCCAGCCTCTTCAGCCTGGTCGGCGCCCAGAAGTCGGCCCAGGCCCTCGCCCTCGGCGCGATCCTGGTCTTCGGTGTCGCCTACCTGGTCGCCCAGGGCCTTGCGGATGCGGCGCCGCGCGAGCTCACCCGCCGCACGGCCCTCGCCTCCCTCGGCGCGGCGGTCGCCTATTTCGGCTTCCACCTGATCTCCGGCGCGATCTGGGGCCCGCATCTGCCGGCCGTGCCGACCGCCGGTCCGCTGGAATGGGCGCTGATCATCCTCGCCCTCCTCTCCTTCGGCCTCGTCGCAGTGGCCCAGGCGCTCTTCCCCCTCTGGGCTCACCACCCGGCGGCGGCGGGCCTGAGGGTCCACCTCGCCAACGGCCTCTACCTCAACGCCGTCCTCGACCGGCTGATCGGCGGCTTCCGGGCCGCGAAAGCCCACTGACCTCACGGAGAGCATCATGTTGCTGAACCAGCCCCAGGTCGCCCCCGCCCGGTACGCCGCCCTCATCAAGGCCGCAGAAGCCGCAGCCCGAGCGATCCCCCCGGCCTTCCCGCTCTCGGCGACGGTCGCGGTCAATCCCTTCCTCGGCCAGACCGGCGAGGACTTCGCCACCGCCGCGGCGCGGCTCGCCCGGGTCGCCGGCGTGCCGCTGACCCGCAGCCGGAAGGACTATGCGGCGAAGATCGCGAGCGGCCAGATCACCGACGAGGACCTGTCGGCAGCGCTCGCCGCCTCGGCCTCGGCGCTGAAGCCGAAGGACGTCGCCGCCCTCAAGGCGCTGCTGGCGACGCCGGAAGCTGCCCCCACCGCGCTGCCGACGGTTGCAGCGCTGGCCGCCGAGGCCACCGGCACGGACTGGCCGGCACTGATCGAGCGGTGCTTCGGCCTCTGGGCCGCCGGCCATTTCGACCGGGGCCAGGCCCTCTGGTCGCCGGCCCCCGGTCGCAGCGCCTTCTCGGCCTGGCGGGACTGGGCGGTGCATGACCTGACCCCCGAAATCGCCGGCCTCAAGGGCTTCTGCGCCCATGTGGCGGATGCGCCGGACACGCCGGAGCGGGCGATCCTGCGGGCCGCCGACAGCCTCGGCATCGGCGAGGCGGCCGCGGAGACGCTGTTCCACCGGCTCCTCAGCGATCTCGGCGGCTGGGCGCAACACGCCCGCTGGCTGCTCTGGGAGGCCGAGCTCGGCGAGGCCACCGACACCACCATCACCGACCTCCTCGCGATCCGGCTGATCTTCGAGGAAGCGCTCCTTGCCCATGTCCCGGCGATTGCCGAGCGGTGGGGCCAGGTGGTCGGCGCCCATGCCGTCCCCGTCACGGCCAATGCCGACCAGGTGGCCGATGCCATCCTGCAGGAGGCCGCCGACCGGGCGCACCAGCGGCGGCTCGGCGCCCAGCTCACCGGCATGGCCGGCGCGACGGCGCGGCCGGCCGTGCAGGCCGCCTTCTGCATCGACGTGCGCTCGGAGGTCTACCGGCGGGCGCTCGAGAGCCTCAGCCCGGAGATCGCCACCATCGGCTTCGCCGGCTTCTTCGGCCTGCCGCTGGCCCATCGGCCGCATGGCACAGACGAGGTCGCCAAGCACCTCCCCGTCCTGCTGAAGCCCGCCATGTTCACCTGCAGCCATGTCTCGCCTGAGGACGAGGCGACGAGCCGGATCGGCGCGCGGGCGACCCGCGCCTGGGGCCGGTTCCGGCAGGCCGCCGTGTCGTCCTTCGCCTTCGTCGAGGCCTCGGGCCCCCTCTACGGCGCCAAGCTGGTCAAGGATGCGCTCGGCTTTGCCGAGGCGCCCAAGGCCAACCCGCGGCCGCGGATCGACGGCGGCCTCACCGCCGAGGCCAAGGCGGCGACGGGCGCGGCGGTGCTGAAGGCGATGAGCATGACCGAGGGCCATGCCCGGCTGGTGCTGCTCTTCGGCCACGGCGCCAAGGTGACCAACAACCCGCACGAGAGCGCCTATCATTGCGGCGCCTGCGGCGGCCAGACCGGCGAGGTCTCGGCGCGGATCCTCGCCGATCTCCTCAACGATCCGGAGACGCGGGCGGGCCTACCGGCCCATGGCATCACCCTCCCCGAGGACACCGTCTTCGTCGCCGGCCTGCACGAGACCACGACCGACACCATCACGCTCTACCGGGACATGGAGCTCGGCGGGCACGTGGCGGATCTCGTCCGCGCCGAGGCCTGGCTTACGGAAGCGACCCGGATCACCCGGGCCGAGCGGGCGAAGCGGTTGCCGCGGGCCCATGCCGAGACCATCGCCCAGCGGGCGCTGGACTGGGCCGAGCTCCGGCCGGAATGGGGTCTTGCCGGCTGCGCCGCCTTCATCGCCGCGCCGCGGGCCGTCACCGCCACGACGGATCTCGGCGGCCGGGCCTTCCTGCACAGCTACGACTGGCAGGCGGACGAAGGCTTCGCCACGCTGGAGCTGATCCTCACCGCCCCGGTGGTGGTCGCGAGCTGGATCAGCCTCCAGTACTACGGCTCGAGCGTTGCCCCCGACATGTTCGGCGGCGGCAACAAGCTGATCCACAACGTGGTCGGCGGCCTCGGCGTGGTGCAGGGCAATGGCGGCGTGCTGCGCACCGGCCTGCCCTGGCAGGCGGTGCATGACGGCGAAAAGCTCGCCCACGAGCCGCTGCGCCTCACCGTGATGATCGAGGCGCCGCAGGATGCGATCACCGCCATCCTCGACAAGCATGCCGGCGTCCGGCAGCTCTTCGACAATGGCTGGCTGCATCTCCTCCGGCTGGAGAACGGCAAGGTCGCCGGCCGCTACCGGCCAGGCCTCGCCTGGGAAGGCGCCGCGCCGCTGCGCTCCGCCGCCTGAGCCACCGCCGCACCCGCGGCAATCCACGACGCAACAGGGCCGTCGCACCATCGGTGCGGCGGCCTTTTCGCGTCCGCCCGGCGACATCCGGAGTTTCACGTCCACCCTTCGGGCGAGGCCGCGGCCCGGTCCCCGGCACGCCCTCGCCTTGACTTCGCGGACCATCGCCTTGTAAGTAACTGGTGAGTTATATACGTCGCCACCTCAGAGCGACGGATCAGGGCAGGAGACCGAGCATGGCGGCATCGCGCGCTGGAAGCGCTGGGCTCGGCCGCTGGCTGAATGCCCCCTGGCTGCGCCCCTTCGGCATGCTCGCCCTGCTCATCCTCGCCTGGGATCTCGCAATCCGCATTTTCGACGTGCAGCCCTATCTCGTGCCGAAGCCGCTGGACGTGGTTCTGGCCTTCCGCAGCGATGGCCCGCTGCTGCTGCGCGAGGCGGTGCCGACGACCATCGCCACCCTCGGCGGCTTCGCGCTCTCGGCGCTTTTCGGCATTCCGACCGCCATGCTGATCGCCGGGTCGCGGACGGTCGAATCCTACATCTATCCGCTGCTGGTCTTCTCCCAGTCGATCCCGAAGGTCGCCATCGCGCCGCTCTTCGTCGTGTGGTTCGGCTTCGGCATTGCTCCGAAGATCATCACCGCCTTCCTGCTCGGCTTCTTTCCCGTGGTGGTGGCGGGCGTGCAGGGCTTCAAGGCGCTCGACACCGACATGCGCGACCTCGCCCGCTCGATGAAATGCTCGCGCTGGCAGGCCTTCACCATGGTGAGCCTGCCGAATGCGCTGCCCGCCATCTTCTCCGGCCTCAAGGTCTCGGTGACGCTCGCCGTCGTCGGCGCGGTGGTCGGCGAGTTCGTCGGCTCGAATTCGGGCATCGGCTTCGTGCTGCAGCGCTCCATCGGCAATTTCGAGCTGCCGACCATGTTCGCCGCCCTCGTCCTGCTCGCCCTGATCGGCGTCGTCCTGTTCTGGATCGTCGATCTTGCCGAGAGGCTGCTGCTGCCCTGGCACGCCAGCCAGCGGCACGTCTTCGTCGCCACCACCTGATCCCGCAGTGCCTTGAACCACCAGGACCCGAACCAACGGGCCGCCCAAAACCCTCAAGGGAGGACAAACATGGATCGTCGTCAGGTCATCGCAGCGGCCGTCACCGGCCTCGTCACCGCCCCTGCCCTCATCCGCTCGGCGCATGCCACGGACAAGGTTCAGCTCCTGCTCAACTGGTACCTCTACGGCGAGCACGCGCCGTTCTTCCTCGGCAAGAAGCTCGGCCTCTTCGAGAAGGAGGGCATCGACCTCACCATCATGGAGGGCCGCGGCTCCGGCGTGACGCTCCAGGCGGTCGGCGCCAAGTCCACCCAGTTCGGCTATGCCGACATGTCCGCGGTGATCCGCGCCGGCATTCGCGGCGCCCCGGTCGTCTCGACCGGCGTCCTGCTGCAGAAGAACCCGGCCTCGGCCATGGGCTTCGCCGAGAAGAACATCCGCACCGCCAATGACCTCAAGGGCAAGACGGTGGCGACGACGCCGGGCGACGCGCTCTCGCAGGTCTGGCCGGCCTTCCTGAGGAAGGCGAACCTGCGCGACAGCGACGTGCGCCTGCTGCAGGGCGATGCCCAGACCAAGCTCAATGCCGTCATTTCCGGCCAGGCCGACGTGCTCCTCGGCTTCTCGCACGACCAGTCGATGAAGCTGAAGGACGCCACCGGCAAGGCGGTCTTCCCGATCATGTTCTCCGATTACGGCCTGAACGCCGTCGCCACCGGCATCATCGCCCATCGCGACACGCTCACCGGCAGCCCCGACCTCGTGCGCCGCTTCATGCGGGCGGCAACGCTCTCGGCGGAAGCGGCCGAGAAGGCGCCGGCCGCGGCGGCCGATGCCATGCTCGAGGCTGACTCGAAGGCAGGCAAGAAGGACACGCTGACCGAGGGCTTCGAGATCTCGACGAAGCTCTATCGCGTCACGCCGGACCAGCGGCCCTTCCACACCAATCCGGATGCGGTGAAGGACACGGTGGAACTGCTCGTCGAATATGGCGGCCTCGACCCGGCCGCGCGCGAGCGGCTCGCCAGCTTCTTCACCACCGACTTCCTGCCGGGCAAGGCGACGAACTGAGCCATGGCGAAGCCGCTCTTGCGCGTGGTGGAAGGATCGGCGGCGACGGCCGCGGGGGGCAAGCCCCCCGCCATCGCCATCCGGTCGCTCACCAAGACCTACCGGACGCGGGACGGCGACGTCCCGACGCTCCGGCCGATCGACCTCGATATCGGCGATGGCGAGTTCATCGCCGTCGTCGGGCCCTCGGGCTGCGGCAAGTCCACGCTGCTCAAGCTCGTGGCGGGTCTGCTGGAGCCGACGAGCGGGTCGATCGAGGTCGGCGGCAAGGCGGTGGTGGAGCCGCCGGATGATGTCGGCATCGTCTTCCAGAGCCCGGTGCTGCTGGCCTGGCGGAGCGTCATGCGCAACATCATGATGCCCGTCGAGGTCCGCGGCCTCGATCACGCGACGCATCTGGAACGGGCCAAGGCGCTCATCAAGACGGCGCGGCTCGAAGGCTTCGAGAACAAGTATCCCTGGCAGCTGTCGGGCGGCATGCAGCAGCGCGCCGCCATCTGCCGCGCCCTCGTCCACGATCCCCGGATCGTGCTGATGGACGAGCCCTTCGGCGCGCTCGACGCGCTCACCCGCGAACGCATGAACCTCGAGCTGCAGCGGATCCATTTCGAGACCCGCAAGACCATCCTGCTCATCACCCACTCGATCCCGGAATCGATCTTCCTCGCCGACCGGGTGGTGGTGATGAGCGACCGCCCCGGCGGCATCGAGGCGATCTACGAGGTGCCCCTGCCCCGTCCGCGAACGCTGGACATGATGGCGACGCCGGAGTTTGCCGAGCTCGCCAAGAAGGTGCGGGCGCATTTCTACGCGCAGGGGGGCATCGACTGATGGCGCCCCCTCGCATCCGCATTGTCGAGGCCGAGGCCTTCGAGCGCTGGACGCCCTTCGTCAGGCCGTTCCGCTTCGGCGCGGTGACGGTGGAAGGCGCCTTCCAGGCCTTCGTGCGCGTCGTCGTGGAGGTCGAGGGCCATGGCCGCGCCACCGGCATGACGGCCGAGCTCATGCCGCCCAAATGGTTCGACAAGCGGGCGGAGCGCAGCACCGACGACACGGTGCGGGACCTCAAGGCAAGCCTTGCCGCCGCGGTGGCGGCGACCCGCGACCTCGGCTCCGACACGGCCTTCGGCCACCACGCGAACCTCCAGGCGGCGCAAGCCGATTGGGCGAAGGCGGCGGATGCCACGGCGCTGTCGGCGTCGTTCGGCGTCGCGCAGGTCGACAAGGCGGTGCTTGACGGCCTGTCCCGGGCGCTGGGCCAGGGCTTCGTCTCCGTGCTGAAGGCCAATGCAGTCGGCCTCGACAACAGGCTGACCCCGGATCTCTCCGAGGCTGCCATCACCTCCCGGCTGTCGGCCCTTTCTCCCGGCCGTTCCATCGCCATTCGCCACACGGTGGGCCTCACCGACCGCATCACCGGAGCCGACAGCCTCGCCACCGAGATGGACGCGGCGGACCTCCGCTACTTCAAGATCAAGCTCGGCGGGGATCCTGCCGCCGATATCGACCGGCTGCTCGCCATCGCAGGCCTCCTGGAGGCGCGCGGTATCGACTATCGCGCCACCGTCGACGCCAACGAGCAATATCAGCCGGACGCCCTCTCCGACCTTCTCGCCCGGGCCGATGCCGAGCCGCGGCTCGGCGGTCTCATGGGGCGCCTGCTCTTCATCGAGCAGCCCTTCGACCGGCGCGTCACCTTCGAGCGGCCCCTGCCGGCGGATGTCGCCGCGCGCGGCGTCATCATCGACGAGGCGGATGATGCCGACGACGCCTTCCTGCGGGCGCGCGCGCTCGGCTATCGCGGCGTCTCGTCCAAGTGCTGCAAGGGCCTCTACAAGGCGCTCCTGAACACCGTGCGCGCCGCCGCGTGGAATGCCGGCAGCACCGGCGGCCCGGCTTTCCTCGTCTCGGCGGAGGACCTCACCTGCCAGGCCGGCCTTGCCGTCCAGCAGGACAGCGCCTTCGTGGCGGCGCTCGGGCTCACCCACGTGGAGCGCAACGGCCACCACTATGTCGACGGCTTCGCCGAGGCGCCCGCCGCCGAGGCGGAGGCCTTTCTCGCCGCTCATCCGGGCCTCTACGCCCGCTCGGACCGCATCCGCCTCGCGGTCGCGAGCGGACGGCTCGACCTCTCCACGCTGGACGGTCCCGGCTTCGCCAGCGCGGCGATGCCGGATGTCGCCAGCCTTTCCCCTCTCACCACCCTCTCCGCACAAGGACTACCCGCATGACCAGGACCCTCGGCGTCGTGATGAACGGCGTGACCGGCCGCATGGGCACCAACCAGCATCTGGTGCGCTCCGTCGCCGCCATCCGCGCCCAGGGCGGCGTGCTGATGTCGGACGGCAGCCGCGTCCAGCTCGACCCGATCCTCATCGGCCGCAATGCCGACAAGGTGGCCGCGCTCGCCAAGGCCAATGGCGTCGAGCGCTGGTCGACCGACCTCGATGCCGCCATCGCCGATCCGAAGAACCACATCTTCTTCGACGCGGCGACGACGCAGATGCGCCCGACGCTGCTGGAGAAGGCCATCCATGCCGGCAAGCACATCTATTGCGAGAAGCCGATCGCCACGAACCTCCCCGAGGCGCTGAAGATCGTGAAGCTCGCCAAGGACAAGGGCATCAAGAACGGCACGGTGCAGGACAAGCTGTTCCTGCCGGGCCTGATGAAGCTCAAGGCGCTGCGCGACAGCGGCTTCTTCGGCAAGATGCTCTCGGTGCGCGGCGAGTTCGGCTACTGGGTCTTCGAGGGTGACTGGCAGGCGGCGCAGCGCCCCTCCTGGAACTACCGCTCCGAGGATGGCGGCGGCATGATCCTCGATATGGTCTGCCACTGGCGCTACGTGCTCGACAACCTGTTCGGGCAGGTGAAGTCGGTCTCCTGCCTGGGCGCGACGCATATCCCTGAGCGCTGGGACGAGAACGGCAAGGCCTACAAGGCGACCGCCGATGATGCGGCCTATGCCACCTTCGAGCTCGAGGGCGGCGTCATCGCCCACATGAACATGAGCTGGGTGACGCGCGTCTATCGCGACGACCTCGTCACCTTCAATGTCGACGGCACGCTGGGTTCGGCGGTGGCAGGGCTCCACGACTGCATGATCCAGCCGCGCAATGCCACGCCGCGGCCGGTCTGGAATCCCGACCAGAAGCAGACCATCGACTTCCGCTCGACCTGGCAGAAGATGCCGGACAACCAGACCTACGACAACGGCTTCAAGGTGCAGTGGGAGATGTTCATCCGCCACGTGGTGGAGGACGCGCCCTATTCCTACACGCTGATGGAAGGCGCCAAGGGCGTGCAGCTCGTGGAATGCGCGCTGCAGAGCTGGAAGGAGCGCCGCTGGATCGACGTTCCGAAGCTGACGGTGTGACGCTGCGCGGAGGCGCCACAACGCGCCTCCACCGTCACCCCCGGCGAGCCCGAAGGGCGAGGGAAGGGGGTCCAGGGTCGCAGCACACCCCCTGGATCCCCTTCCCCTCGGCTACGCCTCGGCCAGGGATGACGGACTGATGCACGGGGACGGCAATGCGCCGTCCAGGATCGATGTGAGGGAGCAGGACCGATGCTCGACAAGACCAAGCTTTCCGCCAGCGTGCGGCTGCCGACCGCCGGCGGCGCGATCGAGACCTATCGGCTCTCGGTGCCCCGCCAGTTCCCGGAAAAGGTGACCGGCCCACTCAACCGCGTGGCGCTGGCCGCCGCCCACATGGTGGCGAACCCGCTCGCCGACAACGATCCCTGGCTCACCAATGCCATCGACTGGGACCGGACCATGGCCTATCGCGATTATCTCTGGGGCCTCGGCCTCGGGGTGGCGGAGGCGATGGACACGGCGCAGCGCGGCATGGGCCTCGACTGGGCCGGCGCGCTGGAGCTGATCGGCCGCTCGGTGCGGCAGGCCAAGGCGACGCCCGGCGCCGTGGTGTTCTCGGGCGCCGGCACCGACCATCTCGACCCTGCCTCCGTGCGCAGCCTCGACGAGGTGATCGCGGCCTACGAGATGCAGTTCGAGGCCATCGAGGCGCTCGGCGGGCGCATCATCCTCATGGCCTCGCGGGCGCTCGCCCGCGTCGCCAAGGGGCCGGACGACTATGGCAAGGTCTATGACCGCATCCTGTCGCAGGCGGCGCAGCCGGTGATCATCCACTGGCTCGGTGACATGTTCGACCCGGCGCTCGCCGGCTATTGGGGCACGGCCGATCTCGACGCCGCCATGGACACGGCGGTGGACGTCATCAACCGCAACGCCGCCAAGGTCGACGGCGTGAAGATCTCCCTTCTCGACAAGGACAAGGAGATCGCCATGCGGCGTCGGCTCGCGCCCTCGGTGAAGATGTATACGGGCGACGACTTCAATTATGCGGAGCTGATCGCCGGCGACGACCAGGGCTATTCCCACGCCCTGCTCGGCATCTTCGACGCCATCGCACCGGCCGCGGCGGGCGCGCTCTCGGCGCTGGCGAAGGGCGATCTCGCCACCTTCCACGACATCTTCGCGCCGACCGTTCCGCTGTCGCGGCACATCTTCAAGGCGCCGACGCGCTTCTACAAGACGGGCGTGGTGTTCGTGGCCTATCTCAACGGCCACCAGGACCACTTCACCATGGTCGGCGGTCAGGAGAGCACGCGCTCGACGCAGCATCTCGCCGAGCTCTTCCGCCTCGCCGATGCAGCGGGCATCCTCAGGGATCCCGAGCGCGCCGCGGCGCGGATGGCGGCGGTCATGGCGACGCGCGGCGTGGCGTGAGGCTGCCGGCAGGCACTGACCTCCCCGTCATGCCCGGGCTCGTCCCGGGCATCCCCGAATTCCTTCGGCGCGGTGTTCCAGTCGTGGATGCCCGGGACGAGCCCGGGCATGACGCGGCAGGGGATGCGGCCTGACCACCGGTGCGTTCATGCGCGATTTCTCCGCCGACCATTCGCTCCTCTCCATCAACACCGCGACGGTGCGCCAGCAGGGCGATCTCCTCGCCATCATCGAGGGCTGCGTGCGCCACAGCATCCAGGCCATCTCGCCCTGGCGTGACCAGGTGGCGACGGTCGGGCTCGACGCCGCGGCAAAGGCCGTGCGCACCCACGGCCTGAAGCTCTCCGGCTATTGCCGCGGTGGCATGTTCCCGGCCGATGCCTCGAAGAGGCAGGAGGCGCGTGACGACAACCGGCGCGCCGTCGATGAGGCGGCAACGCTGGGCGCCGCCTGCCTCGTGCTGGTCGTCGGCGGGCTGCCGCAGTACTCGCGCCCGGGCTCGGCCGTCTCGCATGATCTCGGCGCGGCGCGCGCGCAGGTCGAGGATGGCATCGGCGAGCTTCTGGACTATGCGCGAGGCGCGCGGATGCCGCTCGCCATCGAGCCGCTGCACCCGATGTATGCGGCGGACCGGGCCTGCGTGAACACGCTCGACCAGGCGCTCGACATCTGCGACCGGCTCGACCCGACGCGCTCGGGCGCACTCGGCGTCGCCGCCGACGTCTATCACATCTGGTGGGACCCGAACCTGTTCAACGCCATCCGCCGTGCGGGACGGGAGCGGCTGCTTGCCTATCACGTCTGCGACTGGCTGGTGCCGACGCGCGACCTGCTCACCGACCGCGGTATGATGGGCGATGGGGTGATCGAGCTGAAAAAGATTCGTGAGGCCGTGGAGGCCGAGGGTTTCAGCGGTTTCTCCGAGGTCGAGATCTTCTCGGCGCTGGACTGGTGGACGCGGCCGATGGACGAGGTCCTGGCGACCTGCATCGAGCGGCACAAAAGCGTGGTGTGAGAGGCCCGGGGCGCCCGACAGCCTGACCGTCAGGCCTTGAGGAAAAGCCCCTCACCCTTCCCTCTCCCCGCAAGCGGGGAGAGGGTGACGTCGACGTCGCGCCCTCTCGGATACAGCCCTGCCAGGCATAACGGATGTCTGCTGAAACGGGACGCTGGTGCCCCCTCTCCCCGCTTGCGGGGAGAGGGAAGGGTGAGGGGCCACAAAACGCCCCTCGCAGTTTTGTCCCCTCAGGCCTTCACGCCCCTGACGACGAACTCCACCACGTGGGCGCGGCGCTCGGCGATGTGCTCCGGGCTCTCCATATCGGCATCGAAGATCACCGACAGCGTGTAGACGTTGGAGAAGAAGAAGTAGCAGATGCCGATGATGGTCACCCAGAGCTGGCGGGCGTCGAGCCCGTCGCGAATGGTGCCCTCGGCATGGCCACGGGTGATGATGCGCGCGATGGCGTCGATCACCGGCGAGTTCATCATGTTCACCCGAGCCGACTTCTTCAGCACCTTGGCGCGCTGGCGGTTCTCGGTGGCGAGCAGATTGATGAAGGTGCGGTCGCGCACGAAGCTGTCGAAGGTGAACTCGGTGAAGCGGGTGAGCGCCTCGATGGGCTCCAGCGTGTCGAGATCGAGCTTCTGCTCGGCCGAGCGGGCGCGCTCATAGGCCGCCTCGAGGACCGCCAGATAGAGCAGCTCCTTCGAGGAGAAGTAGTGGTAGATCATGCGCTTGTTGATGCGCGCGCGATCCGCGATGTCATCCGTCCGCGCGCCCTCATAGCCGCGGTTGGCGAATTCCCGGGTGGCGACGTTGAGGATGCGCGCGCGCGTGCCGGCGCTGTCGCGCTTGCGCACCGTCTTCTGCACCGCCTCCGTCACGCCCGTGTCGCCCCCTGCGGCCGAGGGGCCGCGATTCGCCTCGATGCCGACACTGGCATGACGCGCCGGGTCCGTCATGTTTCGGCGTCCAGCGCCTCGAGGAGGCCACGCACATAGCCGGCGGCGCGCGCGGCGCAGGCCGGTCCGTCCGGCTCGTAGATGAAGGGCTCGATGGCGATGTCGCCGCCATAGCCTGTCTCGCGCAGCGCCCGCAGAACGGGGGCGAAGCGGTCGCGCCCCTCGCCGGGGCCGCGGCGGTTGGCATCGTTCAGCTGGACATGGGCGATGTGGCCGGTCGGCATCCAGCGGCGGATGAGATCGGCCACCGGCTCAGCCTCGCGGGCGGAGGCGGCGGAGGTGTCGATCATGGTGCGGAAGGCGGGATGGCCGACGGCCTCGACCAGCCGCACGGCCTCCGCGACCGTCTCGATGAAGACATTGTCGGGCGGGGCCAGCGGCTCGATGCAATAGATGAGGCCGCGCGCGGCGATCTCCTCCGTGAGGCTGGCAAAGAGGTCGCGGGCGCGTCCGAAGGCGACATCCGTCCCCTCCCCGGTCGCCGGGCGGCGCTGGGCGGGCGAGCCATGGACGAGAATGCGCGCGCCGAGACCCGCGGCGAGATCGAGAAGGCCGAGGATGACGTCGCGGGTCCGGCTGCGCAGCCCTGCATCGGGCGAAACGATGGAGAGGCCGGGCGGCGCCACCAGAAGCCAGTGGAGCCCGGTGACGGCGAGGCCGTGATCCTCGACCGTCCGCCGCGCCTCGGCGATGGCCGTGGCCGACAGGCGATGTGGCTCCTCGCCCAGCGTGAAGGGCGCGATCTCCAGGCCGTCATAGCCGACGGCCCGGGCGAAGGCGCATTGCCGGGCGAGGTCCAAGGGCGCGAGCACCTCGTTGCAGAGGGAGAGGCGCATCGGTTCGTTCCTGGCTCGGCCGGGCGGAGAGTCGCGTCCTACTGGACGCGGATCTCGGCGGCGCGGATGACCTCGCCCCACTTGGCGACATCGGCCGCATGGACGCGGCGCAGCGCCTCGGGCGTGCGGTCGGCCTCGACCGGGGCTTCGGCGCCGAGCTGCAGGAACCGCGCGGTCGCGGCCGGATCGTCGATGGCCCGGCGCAGCGCGGCATTGAGGGCGGCGATGACCGGCGCCGGTGTGCCCTTGGGCGCGAAGATGGCGTTCCACACCACCATGTCGACGCCCTCCATGCCCGCTTCCTTCGCGGTCGGCACGTTGGGCAGGACGGGCGAGCGGGTCGGCGCCAGCACGGCGATGGGCTGCACCGCTCCCGCCTGGACCTGGCCCATCAGGCTCGTCACCTGGTCGCAGAGATAGCCGACATTGCCGGCGACGAGGTCCTGCAGGGCAGGCCCCGTGCCGCGATAGGGCACCGAGGTGGGGTTCGCGCCGATGCGCCGGTTGAGCAGCGTGCAGGCAAGGTGCGAGGTCGAGCCGACGCCGGCATTGCCGTTGTTGATCGAGGCGGCGTTGGCCTTGAGATGGGCCGAGAACTCGGCCAGCGAGCCCGAGGGCAGGCTCTTGTTGGCGACCAGCATGATCGGCGCCGAGGCGGCGATGCCGACCGGCTCGAAATCGGTCAGCACGTTGAAGGCGAGGTTCGGATAGAGCGCCGGCGAGAAGCTCATGGTGCTCATCGGGCCCATGAGGATCGTGTGGCCATCGGCATCGGCGCGCGCGACGCGGTTGGCCCCCGTGGTGCCGGCGGCACCGGCGACGTTCTCGACCACCACCTGCTGGCCGAGGGTCTGGCTCATGCGCTCGGCGACGATGCGGGCGACGATGTCGGTCGGACCGCCCGGTGCGAAGGGCACGACCATGGTGATCGGGCGCGACGGGAAGGCCTGTCCGAAGGCCGGAACGACGGCCACGGGCGAGACGGCGGCGAGCAGCGCTGCGAGGGCGCATCTCCTTGAAATCACAGCTTCCTCCAGGACAATGGGCACGGTGACCGCGCTTCTTGACCCGGACGATAGACAGCCCCTCGGAGAGCGTCAATCAAGTATGTAACCGGTGAGTGCATAGGCCGCGCCGGCGAGGCGCGGAGCGGGCGCCGTGCAGGCCTTACGGCAGGCGCCCGGCGCAGATCGCCGTCATGTCGAAGGCGGCCGCGGCAAAGCCCTGGAGGCGAGCGCGCAACTCGTCCTGCTCCGCGCCGGCCACCGCGATGAAGAGCTCCTCGGAGCGGGAGGCGCGGAAGAAGAGGCCGTCATTGGCGGAGATGTAGTAGCCGCCATTGGCGTGGCCGACGATGGAGCCGTTGCTCGGCTCGAACTCGTGGGTTTCGGCAATGCCGGCGTCGAGGCGCAGCGAGAAGCGCTGGCGGCTCTGGTGCTGCTCTTCGAGGCGCTGCGGCCAGCGAATGCCGAGGCGGGGGCGGCCGGCGGCGCAGAGGATCAGCACCTCGCCATTGCGGCCTCCCTTGGCCTCGGCGAAGGCCGGGGCCACGGCGACGCCCTCGAAGCGGCGCGTCCAGACATTCTCGAAGGCCCGGATGGTCCAGTCGTGGTGACGGTAGCGCCGCTCACCGGGCGTGGACGTGGCAGGTCCCGGCGCCAGCAGCACAAGCACCAGCCCGGCAACGGCCATCACGGCAGTGCGAAAAGCGCCACGCGACACGATCGGTCCCCTCGTCAGAAGCGAACCGGCGCTTCTGCGGCCGGTTCTCGTCACCCGCGACGGACCATATCGGCAGCCTCATGACGGGCCGTGAAAACATTCATTCAAATGCGATGAAAACTGGCGGGAACCTGCGCGCCCGTGCCGCATTGGTGTCGATGGGCCAAAGCCTTGCACTCTGCAGGGGCTTTCCCATCTGAGGCCCCGTTCCGACGCCAAAGGAGGTCGCCATGGTTCAGCGCATGACCCGTATCCAACGCCTTCGCCGCCTTCCGGGCAATGTCGCCCGCCTCGCCCTGGTCGGCGTCGCCGGCATCATCACGATTGCCGCGACGATCAGCGTCCTGTCAGCCTGATGCGGAAGGCCGGGCGGCCTTCCGCCCGGCGCATGTCCTCCATTCGCGAATGGCAGGGCGACAGCGCGGCGAACCGTCCTAGCCTGTCCTCCAGGGGTAACCCACGATCCGCGCGGTTCACAGACGCGGACGGACCAGGAGGAGACCAGGATGAAGCGTCGAACATTCATGGCGGCCGGCGCGACCGGCGCCGTGGCGGCAGCGGTTGCCGCCCCTGCCATCGCCCAGACCCTGCCGGAGGTCAGCTGGCGCTGCGCCTCCTCGTTCCCCAAATCGCTCGACGCGCTCTACGGGCCGCTCGACACGATGACGAAGCAGATCGCCGAGGCGACCGACGGGCGCTTCAAGATCCAGTGCTTCGCCGCGGGCGAGATCGTCGGCGCCTTCCAGACGCTGGACGCGGTCTCCGCCGGCACGATCGAGATGTGCCAGTCACCCGGCTACTATTTTGTCGGCAAGGACCCGGTCCTGGCGCTGATGGCCGACGTGCCCTTCATCATGAACGTGCGCCAGCGCAACGCCTGGCTCTACCAGGGCGGCGGCCAGCAGCTGATCAACGACTACGTCAAGAAGTACAACGTCCACACCGTGCCCGGCGGCAATACCGGCACCCAGATGGGCGGCTGGTTCCGCAAGGAGGTCCGCACGCTCGACGACCTCAAGGGGCTGAAGTTCCGCATCGCCGGCCTCGCCGGACAGGTCATGGCCAAGCTCGGCGTCGTGCCGCAGCAGATCCCCGGCGGCGACACCTATTCCTCGCTGGAGCGCGGCGTCATCGACGCGGCGGAATGGGTCGGGCCCTATGACGACGAGAAGCTCGCCTTCGTCCGGGTCGCCCCCTACTACTATTATCCCGGCTTCTGGGAAGGCGCGCCGACGGTCCACTACTGGATCGGCCAGGACAAGTGGAACGCGCTGCCGAAGTCCTACCAGCAGATCTTCAACAATGCGGCGGCGGCCAACAACATGGACATGACCGCCATCTATGACGCCCGCAACCCGGCGGCGCTGCGGCGTCTCGTGGCGGCCGGCGCGCAGCTCCGCCCCTTCAGCACCGAGATCCTCGATGCGGCCTTCAAGGCGGCCAACGAGATCTATGCCGAGCTCTCGGCCAGCAATGCCGACTTCAAGCGCATCTACGAGCACCAGCGGGCGTTCCGGAACGAGGAATACCTGTGGTGGCAGGTCGCCGAGTACTCCTTCGACACGATGATGCTGCGGCTGCGCCAGCGCGGCTGAGCCCCTACCCTTCCGCCCAAACAAAAGCGCCGGTCCCTCGCGGGACCGGCGCTTCGCTGTCTGCGCGGATGGAGGCGGGCCGCCTCCACCCCGGTGTCAACCTCAGGCGAGGTCGAAACGGTCCGCGTTCATGACCTTGGTCCAGGCGGCGACGAAGTCCGCGACGAACTTCTCGTGCGCGTCATCCTGGGCATAGACCTCGGCATAGGCGCGCAGGATCGAGTTCGAGCCAAAGACGAGGTCGACGCGGGTGGCCGTCCACTTCGCCGCGCCGGTCTTGCGGTCACGGATCTCGTAGCTGTTCTTGCCCGTGGGCACCCAGCTATAGGCCATGTCCGTCAGGTTGACGAAGAAGTCGGTCGTCAGCGCGCCCGGGCGGTCGGTGAAGACGCCATGCTTGGCGCCGCCATGGTTGGCGCCGATGGCGCGCAGGCCGCCGACCAGCACGGTCATCTCCGGACCGGTCAGGCCCATGAGCTGGGCGCGGTCGAGGAGAAGCTCCTCGGGGGTGACGACATAGTCCTTCTTCACCCAGTTGCGGAAGCCGTCATGGATCGGCTCCAGCACCTTGAAGGAGTCGGCGTCCGTCTGCTCGGCCGTGGCATCGCCGCGGCCGGGGGCGAAGGGCACCTCGATCGCGACGCCTGCCGCCTTCGCCGCCGTCTCGACGCCGACATTGCCGGCGAGGACGATGACGTCGGCGATGCTGGCGCCGGCCTCACGGGCGATGGGCTCCAGCACGGCCAGCACCTTGGCGAGACGGGCGGGCTCGTTGCCCTCCCAGTCCTTCTGGGGCGCGAGGCGGATGCGGGCGCCGTTGGCGCCGCCGCGCATGTCCGAGCCGCGATAGGTGCGCGCGCTGTCCCAGGCGGTGGCGACGAGGTCGGCGGTCGACAGGCCGCTCGCGGCAATCTTCGCCTTCACCGCGCCGATGTCCCAGTTCTTCGGACCGACGGGGACCGGGTCCTGCCAGATCAGGTCTTCGGTCGGCGCGTCGGGGCCGATGTAGCGGATCTTCGGGCCGAGATCGCGGTGGGTCAGCTTGAACCAGGCGCGGGCGAAGGTGTCCTGGAAGTAGGCCGGGTTGGCCATGAACTTCTCGCAGATGGCCCGGTAGGTCGGGTCCAGCTTCATGGCCATGTCGGCATCGGTCATAATCGGCATGCGGCGGACCGAGGGGTCCGAGGCATCGACTGGCATGTGCTCGGGCTTGATGCCGACGGGCTGCCACTGCCAGGCGCCGGCGGGGCTCTTGGCGAGCTCCCAGTCATAGCCGAAGAGCAGCTCGAAATAGCCCATGTCGAAGACGGTGGGATTGGTGGTCCAGGCGCCCTCGATGCCGGAGGTCACGGCCTCGCTGGCCTTGCCGTGCTGGTTGGGGTTCATCCAGCCGAAGCCCTGGTTCTCGATTCCCGCGGCCTCCGGCTCCGGGCCGAGCGCCTCGGCGCGGCCATTGCCGTGGGCCTTGCCAACGGTGTGGCCGCCGGCGGTGAGGGCTGCGGTCTCCTCGTCGTTCATCGCCATGCGGGCGAAGGTCTCGCGCACATGCAGCGCCGTCTTCAGCGGATCGGGCTGGCCGTTCACGCCCTGCGGATTGACGTAGATGAGACCCATCTGCACCGCGGCGAGCGGGTTCTCCATGGTCTCCGGCTTGGAGACGTCCTCGTAGCGCGTGTCGGAGGGCGCCAGCCACTCCTTCTCGGCGCCCCAGTAGACGTCCTTCTCGGGGTGCCAGATGTCCTCGCGGCCGAAGGAGAAGCCGAAGATCTTCAGGCCCATGTCCTCATAGGCGAGCGTGCCGGAGAGGATGATGAGGTCGGCCCAGGAGATCTTGTTGCCGTACTTCTTCTTCAGCGGCCACAGCAGGCGGCGCGCCTTGTCGAGCGAGGTGTTGTCCGGCCAGGAATTGAGCGGGGCGAAGCGGATGTTGCCGGTGCCGCCGCCACCGCGGCCATCGGCGAGGCGGTAGGAGCCCGCGGCGTGCCAGGCGAGGCGGATCATCAGGCCGCCGTAGTGACCCCAGTCGGCCGGCCACCAGGACTGGCTGTCACGGAACAGCGCCTTCATGTCGGCGCGCAGGGCAGCCACGTCCAGCGAGCGCACGGCGGCCCGGTAGTTGAAGCCGGCGAGCGGGTTCGACTTGGTGTCGTGCTGGTGGAGGATGTCGAGGTTCAGGGTGTTCGGCCACCAGGCGGTGACGGCCGCCTTCTCCATGGTGTTCGAGCCATGCATGACCGGGCATTTGCCCATTCCCGTGTCCAGTCCGTCCATGATCCTGCTCCATCGTGCCGAGGCCCCGGGAGGGGCGCGAGAACGCTTCTTCTAGAGGAGAGTTCCGATTAGAATAAGTCGAATTATCTGATCGTGACGATAAGATGACCTGATGACGAATCTGACACTGAAACAGCTGCGTTATTTCGAGGCGCTCGCCCGCGAGGGGCATTTCGGGCGGGCGGCGGAGGCGTGTTCCATCTCGCAGCCGGCGCTCTCCATGCAGGTGCGCGAGCTGGAGGAGAGCCTCGGCGTGGCGCTGGTCGAACGCTCGGCGCGGCAGGTGCGGCTGACGGCGCTGGGGGAGGACCTGGCGCAGCGCGCGCGCCTCATCCTGCGCTCCGTGGACGAACTGGCGGACCTCGCCCGCGCCTCGCGGTCGGGGCTGGTCGGGCGGTTCCGGCTCGGTGTCATCCCGACGGTCGCACCCTATCTCCTGCCCTCCATCGTCAGCGCGCTCGACCGGCATCATGCCGGGCTCGACCTCCGGGTGCGGGAGACCCAGACGCCGCGGCTCATCGCCGACCTGACGGAGGGACGGCTCGACGCGGCCATCGTCGCCCTCCCCGTCTCCGAACCGGCGCTGACCGAGGTCGCCCTGTTCCGCGAGGACTTCGTGCTGGTGAGGCCCGCGGCCGAGGCGGACCTGCCCGTTCCCAGCGGCGAGGCCCTCGGCACGATGCGGCTGCTGCTGCTCGAGGAGGGCCATTGCTTCCGCGACCAGGCCCTCGCCTTCTGCGCCATGACGGCACGGCCGCGGGAGATCCTCGACGGCTCGTCGCTCTCCACCCTCGTCCATATGGTGAGCGCCGGCTTCGGCGTGACGCTGATCCCGGACATGGCCGTGCCGGTCGAGACGCGCTCGGCGGCCGTGGCCGTGGCGCGGTTCGAGGAGCCGCGGCCCTCCCGCACGATCGGCATGGTCTGGCGCTCCAGCAGCCCGCTGGACCGCCAGCTTCAGGCCATCGCCGACACGGTGAGGGGTGCGGCCATGCAGCTCGCAGACCTGCGGGCGAGCGCCGCCTGAGGCTCAGCCGTTCTTCTGGTCGCGGCGCAGCGTCGGCAGACCGATGCCGGTGGCGTCGAAGCCGCCATCGACGGCCAGCGTCTGGCCGGTGATGTAGCTGGCGCCAGGCGAGCAGAGATAGACGATGGCGTCGGCGAGCTCCTCGGGGAGGCCATAGCGGTTGAGCGGGATGGCGTCGTGGTAATCGGCGCGGATCTCCGGCGAATGCACCTTCTTGGCCATGGCCGTGTCGACCGGACCAGGCGCCACGGCATTCACACGGATGCCGTAGCTCGCAAGTTCCACCGCCATCTGCTTGGTGAGATGGGCGAGCGCCGCCTTCGACGTGCCATAGGCGACCCGCAGCGTCGAAGCGCGGAGCCCGGAAATGGACGTGATGTTGACAATGGCGCCGCCGGTCTCGCGCATCAGCGGCACGGCGGCCTTGGTCATGATGAAGGGACCGGTGAGGTTCACGGCCATGACCTCGTTCCAGGCCTCCAGCGGCGTGTCCATCAGCGGGCCGAAATGGGCGATGCCCGCATTGTTGACGAGCGCATCGAGCCGGCCGAAGCGGGCCCGCACCGCCTCGACCGCCGCGGCGACGTCGGCGGGCTGCGAGACATCCTTGGGAAGCGCCAGGACCCTCTCCGGCTGGCGGAAGGCGGCAGCGGCCGCCTCCAGCACGTCGGTCTTCCAGTCCAGCAGGGCCACCGACCAGCCTTCGCCAAGAAAGCGGGCCGCGGCGGCGTGACCGATGCCCTGGGCGGCGCCGGTGACGAGGGCGACGCGGGGGGAGGATGAAGGAGCGGCAGCGGTCATGAAGGTTCATTCCATCGACGAGCGGGCTGGCATCATTCTCATCATGTCGGCGGCCTCACGGCCATGCGGCCATCCGGGTGAGCTATGCCTCCCCTTCCCCGCCACGGCGGAACCGTCCACCGCCGTCTGGCGCTGTGGACAAGTCAGGGCGCGCGATGCGACAAGTGCACGTGGCTCCTGGATTCGCGGAGCCCCTGCAGGGCATGACCGTGGAGGCGTGACGTACGCCGCCGCGAATTTTTTGCGACACCCTGTTGACACCCGAAAGCGGGTTCTCCTATAAGCCGCCTCCTCGACGCGGCGCCGCCGACCACCGGCCGGCCCCAAGTCACCTGAAATCCTCGGTCAGCACCCCGTGCATGACGCTTTCGGCCCCGGTCGAAAGAGGAGCTTCAGTCGCCCTTTTGGGTGGGAGCCCTTTGCGGTTCCGGTTCTTTGACAATTGAATATGGGAAAGAGAAACGTAGGCGGCGGAGTTCTTGCGGACCGGTCTTCGGACTGGTCGATGACGAGACTTC
>NZ_PZZL01000016.1 GCF_003046185.1 Phreatobacter oligotrophus | reverse complement strand
CGTCCTCGAGGTGCAGGTTGGTGTGCGCAACCCGAACCTCGCCCGAAGATCGATCAATGGCCACCGCCAGCTACACCACCACCAGGGACGTCACCTCGCCTTTGATCTTGAGCCGGTTTGGGATCGCCTTTTGTTTGCGGGGAACATGTTCCTTTCAAGCGGGCGCGACTATCTTTCCGGACGCGGCCCATCCCAGCCGAACTCGAACGCGGGCATCAGTTTGTCGGCTGTGACGCGCGTCGCTGACAATCTTTGGCTCGGCGGCGAAGTTCTTTACCAGCGCGCCTATGAGGGATCGACGCTTGGACGCTTTCAGGGCGATGCTCTCCATATTGGCCCGGTCTTGTATGCCCCGATCGAGAAAGGCTGGGTCACTCTGTCCTGGACGACCCAGATCGTGGGGCGGGAGATCGGTGGGGTCGGGCCGCTTAACTTGCGCGACTTCGAACGCCATCAGTTTCTCGTGGTGATGGGGCGCCGGTTTTGACCTGCGCTGCGGCATTCCTATTCGGCACCGTCAAAAAGGTAGCACCCACCTACAATACCAATAGTCAGACGCCACCCGCTGGTCGCTGCTGGCTGGCGCTTGACTGTTCGGAACCTCAGTAATCGAGCCCGGCTGGTTGATCGGGGTCGACAAGCTTCGGCTCGATGACCGCATAGGCGAGCCGCGTCGGCTCACTACCGCGCATGGCGGGCGAGGCATAGGCATAGCCATCGGCCTCAAGGTCCGGGATGAGTTCGCGCAGGCGCGCGAGCATGGTGCGGTCGGACGGATGCCAGACAACCAGCGCTCCCTCCTGCGCGAGGCGCTCGCGGGTGATCCACGGTGAAATGCGGAAGTCGCCGTCGAGCAGGATCTGAGGCTTGGCTTTGGCGTAGAAGGCAATGTTGCCGGCATGCCAGCGCTCGCCGATGACGATGCGCAGGGGCAGCGCCGTGCGGTCGTTCCACCGCGCCTCCAGCTCGTCGGCAAGGGCCTGGGCCGGATAGAGCGTCGGCACGACGCTCGCGCCCCAGGCAAGACGCAAATGGTGGTGCCCGGCATTGATGATGGGCAGCGCCACGACCATGGTAAGGGCGATGGCGGCGGCGACCTTCAGCCGGCCGAGACGCAGCACCGGCCCCGCCAGCAGAACGGCGGCGATCCCTGAGAAGGCGAAGAGCGCGGTACCGCGGCCCTGCCGGAACTCACCGCCGACGATGAGATTGGTTAGCAGCGCGATGAGGATGGGCGCGAAGGCCATGGCCAGCAGCAAGGTGCGTTCGCGTTCGCTAACCGGCCGTTCCTCGATGAGGAGCTCGGTCCGGGGGCGGCTTCGGCCGATCCCGATGCACAGAACGACCAGGGCGATGAGGCCGCTATGCTCGATGACCTGTGCCACGAGGAAGCTGAAGCAGAACCACAGGCGCATGCCGAAACTGTCGGCCTTTGCGTCCGTTGAGACGGCATGGGCGAGCGAGGAGCCGCCGGTATCGATGATCCAGGCGACATGCGGGACGACCAGCGCCAGGCCGAAGACCAGCGCCAGCCAAGGCTCGCGGCGCGTCAGCTCCCGGCGCCCCTCGGGGGTGATGAGGGTGAGGACACCAAGCACGCCGACCAGCAGCAGCCCCACATATTTGGCATAGACAGAGACCGCAACGGTGAGCGCGAGGGCGAACCAGAACAACTGCCGGCGTTGCACCACGGCTCGCCACCAGAACAGACCCGTCAGGGCCCACAGCGGCGCGGACAGCGTGTCAGGCGTGAAGGTCGCCATGGGCGGGCCGTAATAATGGATGCCGACCAGTGTGAGCATGCTGGCGATGACGCCGGCGCCCGGCCCAAGGATGGTTCGCGCCAGGCGCCAGATGGCGAAGAGCGTCACCAGCACGCAGATCTGCGCATAGAGATAGGCGAGCCAGGCGGCCGTCGGCGCGACGGCCTCGCTCCAGCCGAGGAGCCAGGCCTGCAGCGGCGGGTGCTTGAAATAGCCCCATTGAAAGCTGCGGCCCCACAAAAATCCCTCGACCGTATCGCGCGGCAGGGTGTGGAAGCCGATGGCTGGTGCGATAGTGGAGATAACCGAATGGGTAAAAGCCAGCGCCCAGAAGGCAGAGTTACCATGCCTCGCGAAGATGGTGGCGAGAGTCGGGATATGGACGGTCACCTGGTTCCGGGGTTCCTCGCAGAAAAAGGTAAATCCATCGCTTTTGCGTGTGTCAAACAACGGACCTGATCCCTTTGCCGTGTGGTTCGGAGGCAGGAGCCCCAAAAAGTCAGGTGAGGAAGCTTGGATTAATTCCTGCTAGGGCCCACGGGCGTGCGCAGGTCGCGCCAGGCGTCGAAGCGCACCTGCGTGTCCGGCGCGGGCTGCGGCTCCACCAGGGGTGCCGCGCGGATGCCGAGATCCTCGAGCCCCAGACGGCCCATGGCGGCGAGCAGGGTGAAGGAGGCGACCGCCCGGTCGCCCGTCGCCTGCGCGAGGCGGGCCCGCGCTGCCACCGCATCCTGCTGGGCGTTGAGGAGTTCCGTGACGGTGCGGATGCCCTGCTCCAGCTGCTTGCGGATGCCCTCGACCGTCGCGTCGCCGGCGCGGACCTCTTCGCTAGCGGCGCGGATGGCGATGGTGGCGGTGTCGAAGCCGACCCGCGCGCCATAGGCCGCCGAGCGCGCCTGGAGCCGGGCGCTGTCGCGCTGGAGAAGCGCGACGCCGACGAGCTCCCGGTTCTGCCGCACCTGCGCCTCCGGCCCGCCGCCGGCATAGAGCGGCACGGTCACCCGCCCGACGACCTGCAGGCTGTCGACGCGGCGGGTGCTGCTGTCGGTGTCGTAATCCCGCGCGGCCTGGCCCTGCACGCCGACCTGCGGCAGCATCTGCCCCTGCGCGGCGCGCACCGCCGCATCGGCCGCCTTCACCGCCTCCTCGGCGGCGAGAACGGCGGGATTGTCGCGTCCCGCGAGGTCGCGCGCCACCTCGCGGCTGCGCGGCAGCAGCCGGTCCACGGCCGGCACCGGCTGCAGGCGGTCGGAGACAGGTGCGCCGACGAGCTTCAGGAAGCGGTCGCGGGCGATGACGAGGTCGGCCTGCACCGCATTGAGATCGGACAGGCCCCGGGCGAGCCGCGCCTCGGCCTGGGTCACGTCGGTGGGCGTCGCGACACCGGCGGCGAGCCGCGTGCGGATGGTGGAGAGCGTCGTGGTGAGGAACTGGACGTTCTTCTGCTGCACCTCGACCAGGGCGAGGCCGGTGCGCACGGCGATGAAGGTCGCGGCGACGTCGAGGAAAACCGACTGTTCCGTCGCCCGCAGCTGGAAGCGCTGCGCCGCCGTCAGCCGCTCGGCCTGGACGACATTGTTCTGGGTGCGCCAGCCGTCGAACAGCGTCTGCGTGGCCGTCAGTGCGACGCCGCGCTGGGTGAGGGTCGAGCTGCTGAACGGCGTGTCGCCACCGCGCAGCAGGGAGCGGGTCGCGAGCACACCGGCATAGGCCGTGGCGCTGACCTGCGGCAACAGGGCCGCGCGGGCCTGCGGCTCCCCTTCTCTTGTAGCGCGGACCTGGGCGCGCTGCGCCTGGATGTCCGGATTGATGCGCCAGGCCCTGAGCAACGCATCTTCCAGCGAGGAGACGACAGCGGGACGCGGTGCCCGCTCGACCGCGACTGCCGGAGCCGCAAAACCCACAAGAAGAACGAGGGCCGGCGCCGTGCGGCGCGCTGACAGAAACAAACAGTCCATCAGTGGAGACCCATTCGAACGGAATAGCAGAGTGCATGGCGCTATAGCCGCGCGAACCTGACAGTTCGCTGACTCCGTTTGTCAGGCCGCTGTCAGCTCTTGGGATATATGGACTTGCCCCAACGTCCCGCTTCCTGCGCTACTGTCCCATTCGGCTGTTCAATGTCATCTGATCCGAAACCCTCCCGCTCCCGGTTCACATTGGTTTTCGGTGTTTTATTCCTCTGCGCAGTCGCTGCTGGTGGCTGGTTTGGATATCCATATGCCATCGACCTGATAACAACCCTTTTGCCAAAGGGATCTGAGGCGAGCGGCAATTCGGTCACGCGCCAGGAAACAGCGGCCGTGTCGCGCCCAGCTGATGTAACTTTGTCTGCGCAGGAGCTGCGCAGCCTCACCGTCGAGACCATCGCGACGCGCTCCTTCCGGCCGCGCATCGTCACCGAGGGCAAGATCGCCACCGACGAGGACCGCGCCAGTCCGGTCTTCTCGCCCTATGCCGGCAAGGTCGTGCGGATCCTTGCAGCGCCCGGCGACATTGTCCGCCAGGGCCAGGTGCTCTTCACCATAGAGGCGACCGACATGGTCGCGGCGCAGAACGACTTCGTCGCCGCGGTCTCCAACCTCGAAAAGGCGCGCACCGCCCTGCGGCTCGCCGAGATCAACGAACGCCGCCAGCGCGACCTCTACCAGGGTCGCGCCGCGCCCCTGCGCGACCTCGAACAGGCCCAGGCGGACCTGAAGGGGGCGCAGGCCGACGAGCGCTCGGCGATCGCCGCCCAGCTCGCGGTCGAGAACCGCCTGCGCATCCTCGGCAAGACCGATGGCGACCTCGCCCAGCTGCGCGAGCGCGGCACGATCAGCTCCGAGACGCCGATCCTCGCGCCGACCGCCGGCCTCATCGCCCAGCGCAAGATCGGCCCCGGCCAGTTCGTGCAGGGCGGCGGCGGCGACCCGCTCTTCCTCGTCGACGACACCGCCCATGTCTGGCTCGTCGCCTATGTCCGCGAGGGCGACACGGCCGCCATCGATGTCGGCGACGAAGTGGCCTTTCAGGTCCTCTCCATGCCGGGCCAGACCTTCACCGGCACGGTGAACCACGTCTCCAGCATCATCGACCCGACCATGCGACGCATGATGGTGCGCGCCAGCATCCCCAATCCGCGCGGCCTCTTGAAGCGCGAGATGTTCGCTTCTGTGACGGTCTTCACCGAAAAGGGCAGCGACTGGCCGGCGGTGCCCCGCCGCGCCGTGATTCGGCAAGGCGCCGACGCCCATGTCTGGGTGCTGGGTGACTCAGGGCGTGCCGCCATCCGCGCGATCAGGACCGGTCTCGTGCAGGACGGCTTTGTACAGGTGACCGACGGCCTCGCCGCCGGTGAGCGGGTCGTCGTGCAGGGCAGCCTTTTCCTCGACCAGATGGTCGCAGACGGTCGCTGAGGAGCTTAGCGATGAACGCTGTCGTTTCGTTTTCTTTGGTTCGTCGCGTCCTGGTCGTTCTGGCGTTTGTCCTCGTCCTCGTGGGGGGATTTATTGCCTTTCAGAAGCTCAACATCGAGGCCTATCCCGATCCCGTTCCGCCCCTGGTCGACATCATCACCCAGTCGCCCGGCCTCTCGGCCGAGGAGATTGAGCGTTACATCACCATGCCCATCGAGAACCAGATGGCCGGCGTGCCCAACATGAAGGTGCTGCGGACCATCTCGATTTTTGGTCTTTCCGACGTCAAGCTGCAGTTCACCTACGATTACACATATGAACAAGCATTGCAGCAGGTGCTGAACCGGCTGGCGCAGCTGCCAAATTTGCCCGGCAACGTCCAGCCACAGATCTCGCCGCTGAGCCCCATCGGCGAAATCTTCCGCTACCGCGTCGTCGGACCGCCCGGCTATTCGCTCACGGACCTTCGCACCATCCAGGACTGGATCCTGTCGCGCCGCTTCAAGGCGGTGGCAGGCGTCATCGACGTGACCGGCTGGGGCGGCACCTCCAAGACCTACGAGGTCACCGTCGATTTCCAGAAGATGATGGCGGCGGGCCTCACCCTGCCGCAGATCATGCAGGCCTTGCAGAACGCCAACATCAATGTCGGCGGCAACACCATCGAGATCGGCCCGCAGGCGGGCGTCGTGCGCGGCGTCGGCCTCATCCGGTCGACGGACGACATCGAGGCGACGCTGCTGACCCAGTCGAATGGCACCCCGGTGCGCATCCGCGACGTCGCCACCGTCACCGTCGGCCACCTGCCGCGGCTCGGCATTGTGGGAATGAACGAGACTGACGATATCGTTCAGGGCATCGTGCTGATGCGTCGCGGCGAGAAGAGCATGCCGACGCTGGAGCGCGTCGAGGCGGAAGTCCAGCGCATCAATGCCGGCGGCGTGCTGCCGCCCGGCGTACGCATCGAGCGCCTCTACGACCGCAAGGATCTCATCGCCATCACCACCCACACGGTGATGCACTCGCTCGTCTTCGGCGTGCTCTTCGTCTTCCTGGTGCAGTGGATCTTCCTCGGCAACCTGCGCAGCGCCATCATCGTTTCGGCGACCATTCCCTTCGCGCTGTTCACTGCCGTCATCATCATGGTCCTTCGGGGGGAGTCGGCCAACCTCCTGTCGGTGGGCGCGCTCGATTTCGGCCTCATCGTCGATGCCACCGTCATCATGGTCGAGAACATCTTCCGCCATCTCGCCGAGCGGCACGAGGCGCCGGCGGGGGACGACGAGGAACAGGGCCGGCTCGATACAATCCTCAGCGCTGCGGCGGAGGTGGTCGGCCCGATCTTCTTCTCCTCCGCCATCATCATCGTCGGCTTCCTGCCGCTCTTCATGCTGTCGGGCGTCGAGGGCCACATCTTCTCGCCTATGGCGAAGACCTATGCCTATGCCCTCGCCGGCGGCCTCTTCGCCACCTTCACCGTGACGCCAGCGCTCTCCGCTGTCCTCCTCAAGGGCCACCTGTCGGAAACCGAGACCTTCGTGGTGCGGGCGATCCGCCGCGTTTATGAGCCCATGCTCGAAACCATCATCCGCGCCCGGCTGCTGGTGATCGTCGGCGCGCTTCTGCTCCTGGTCGCCGCCGGCATCGGCGGTCGGATGCTCGGCCTCGAATTCCTGCCGAAGCTGGAGGAGGGCAACATGTGGGTGCGCGCCACCTTCCAGCCCACCATCTCCCTGCAGGAGGGCAATGCCTATGTGAACCGGATGCGGCGCATCATCGCCGAGTTCCCGGAGGTGCAGACGGCGATTTCCCATCAGGGTCGCCCCGACGACGGCACCGACGTCGCCGGCTTCAACAATGCCGAGGTCTTCGTGCCGCTGAAGCCCTTCGAGCAGTGGCGGCCGGGCATGACCAAGCCGAAGCTGATCCAGGAGATCAATGCCAAACTTACCGAGGCGCTGCCCGGCGTCTCCTTCAACTTCTCCCAGTACCTCGAGGACAATGTCGCCGAGGCCGCCTCGGGCGTGAAGGGCGAGAACTCCATCAAGCTCTTCGGCAACGACCTGCAGCAGATCAGCCGCACCGCGCGGGAGATCCGCGACGCCATCCGCGACGTGCCGGGCGTGCAGGACCTCGCCATCTTCAACATCCTCGGACAGCCCACCGTGGAGATCGAGGTCGACCGCGAGAAGGCCGGCCGCTTCGGCCTGCAGCCCGGCGACATCAACACCGCCATCAAGACGGCGATCGCCGGCGACACGCCCGGAGACCTGTTCGAGCGCGGCTCGGACCGCCGCTTCCCCATCATCGTGCGCCTCGCCGAGCGCTACCGCGCCAGTCCGGAAGCCATCGGCGAGCTGCGCATCGGCGCCAGCGACGGCAATGGTGGCACGATGCAGATCCCGCTGCGCGAGGTCGCCACCGTCCGTCTCGTCTCCGGCCCCTCGACGATCTACCGCGAGGGCCAGCAGCGCTACATCCCCATCAAGTTCTCGGTGCGCGGCCGCGACCTCGGCAGCACCGTGCTGGAGGCGCAGCAGCGGGTCGCGAGCCAGGTGAACCTGCCCTTCGGCTCCCGCCTCGAATGGGTCGGCGAGTTCGGCAACCTGCAGGACGCGATCGCGCGTCTCCAGGTCATCGTGCCCATCACCATCCTGCTCATCGCCCTGTTGCTCTACGCCCATTTCGGCTCGCTCACCGACACGCTGCTGGCGCTCAGCGTCATCCCGCTGGCGCTGGTCGGCGGCATCCTGGCGCTCGCCGTCACCGGCACGCCCTTCGGCGTCTCGGCGGCCATCGGCTTCATCGCCCTGTTCGGCATCGCGGTGATGGAGGGCATCCTGGTGATCGTCTACTTCAACGCCGTGGTCGACCAGGGCCGCGGTATCCACGACGCGGTGATCGAGGCCTGCCGGGTGCGCCTGCGCCCCGTCCTGATGACATGCGTCGCCGCCTGCGTCGGCCTCCTGCCCGCCGCCATGTCGACGGGCATCGGCAGCCAGGTCCAAAGGCCGCTCGCCTTTGTCGTGGTCGGCGGAATTATCCTCGCGCCGGTGCTGATCCTGCTCATCCTCCCGGCCCTCATCGCCGTCTTCTCGCGCCGCACGCCGGTTCCGCTCCCAGCCGCTCATCCCACCGCTCAACCCGCTGAATAGCAGAAGCGGTCGGAGATGGTCATTCGCTCGATCCGCGCCCGTTTTGCCTGGTCAGCCGTTTTCGCAATTGCGGTTGCGCTTGCGATTGCGGGAACGGCTGTAAGTTTAATATTTGAGACCACACTGCGGGCGCGTGCCGCTGCGGAGATTGGAGATGACCTGGCAGCCCTCGCTCGCAGCGTCACGGCCGCTTCGGATGGCAGCCTGACCGTCAACATCGAGCTGTCGGACCGCAGGTTCACAATGCCTAGGAGCGGCTTCTACTGGGAAGTGGGCCGCGGAACGAACGTGAATATCGCGTCGACCTCTCTCGGCTCGTTCCGGTTTGCGTTCCACAGTCGCTTGCCCGCCCCGGAAGAGACAGTCGTCTATGATCGCCAGGGGCCGCAGGGCCGCGGCATCATGGTCTTCGAGCGCCTTGCCACCGTCTCTGTCGCCGGCGGCGAGCCGGTGCGCGTTGCCGTCGGCCTCGACCACAGCGAACTCGACGAAGCGCGACGGCAATTCACGATCTCCGCGGCGGCGGCGCTGGCCGTGCTCGGCCTTGCCCTCCTGGCGACGCTCTGGCTCGCCAATGGCGTGACGCTGGCGCCTCTTTCGGCGCTCCGAGAGGCATTGAACCGCGTCCATCGCGGCGAGCGCGACCGCATCGACGGCGACTTTCCCGAGGAGGTGCAGCCGCTGGTCGACGACCTCAACACGCTCCTCTCCACCCGCGACGCCGACCTCGTCGCCGCCCGCGCCCGGGCTGGCGACCTCGCCCATGGCCTCAAGACGCCACTCGCCGTGCTCAGCACGCTGGCGCGCCGGCTGCGCGGCGAGGGCCAGACGGCCATCGCCGACGAGATCGATATCGAGGTCGTCCGGATGAGCCAGCATGTCTCGCGGGAGCTGATGCGCGCCCGCGCCAATATCCGCGCCTTCCGCCGGACGAAGGCGACGGCGGTGCGGCCCATCGTGGAGTCGCTGGTCAATGCTCTCGCCGTCCTCTCGGAGGGGCAGACGATCGTCTACACGGTCGAGATGCCGGACGACCTTCAGGCGGCCATGGACGAGACCGACCTGATGGAGGTGCTCGGCAACGTCATGGACAATGCCCGCAAATGGACGCAGGGCCAGGTGCTGGTCGAGGGCCGCGCCGTCAACGGATCCGCGACTATCGTCAGCATCGAGGATGACGGACCGGGCCTTCCCGACATCGACACCTTCACCATCGAGCGCGGCCGCAGGCTCGACGAGCGGATCGACGGCCATGGCCTCGGCCTCGCCATCGTGCGCGACCTCGTCGAGGTCTATGGCGGGGACGTCACCTTCGCCCGCTCCCGCTTCGGCGGGCTGAAAGTGCAACTCCTCTTGGCCAAGACCATCGTGAAATAGCGGCATCGTGGGTAGAAAGGTCGAGGCAATTTCGGGGGGCTGCTATTTCGTCACGTGTCACTCTACTCGGGCGCTATTCCTGCAGCTTTCAGGACTGCGGACCAACGTGGGATCTCCCGCGCAACCAGCTCCCCGAGGACCTCCCCACCACGTTCGGCCGGCGTAGGCAGGACGAACCCAAGCTCGACCAAGCGAGCCTGAACGCCCGGGTCCCCCAACGCTTGGTCGATAGCAACCGAGAGCTTGTCGCGGATCGCCGGCGGCAGTCCTCGTGGCGCAAACAGCCCGTTCCAGGTTGAGACTTCGAACCCAGGCAGACCACTTTCGGCGGCAGTCGGCACGGCGGGGATGATCCCGACGCGCTCGCGCGCGGCAACCGCAAGAGCCTTCAGGCTGCCGGAGTTAATCTGAGAAACTGCACCGCTTAGCGAGATGCAGCTGAAATCCGCATGGCCGCCGACAAGGTCGCTCATGGCCTGCGATCCACCGCGATAGGCGACGCGCACCGCGCGCGTGCCCATGAGGCCGTGCAACAGCGTGCAGAACGTATGGGTTGGAGAGCCGACGCCGATATGAGCTTCCGACAAGCCCTCGGGTTTGGCGCGCAAAACGGCTTTCAGGTCAGCCAGTGTCGTCCCGGGGAAATCGCGGCGGGCGACGACCACAGCCGGCACGGAGGCGACGAGGCCTATGGGGGTGAAGTCCGTCAACGGCTGATAGCCGAGGCTTCGATACTGTGAAACGGCGACAGCGTGCGTGCCCATGTTGCCCATGATCAGGGTGTGCCCGTCCGGTACTGCGCGCGCCACGCGCCGAGCCGCGAGGGTACCTGCTGCGCCAGCATCGTTCTCGATTAGCACCGGTCGGCCGAGCGTTTTCGCGAGATACTCGCCGATGATCCGGGAAAGCGTGTCGTTGGTCCCCCCGGCCGCATAGGGCACCACGAGTGTGATAGCGCGCTGTGGAAATTGGGACGCGGCATCGGCGAGGGCAGTGCTGGCGAGGCCGCTTAAGAGACAAGCGATCAGGACTGCGGGCTTCATGAGATGATCCTCCGCATGGCCGCGTCGCGCGGCTCTATCTGTTCACATGCGGATGTTGTGGTTTTGCGATCCGGCGGTCCATGATGGATTTCGGCGATATCGATACCGGATCAGGTATGGACTGGCTGGACCACCATCTTCTCAGGCAGTTCCTCGTCGTTGCGGAGGAAGGGCAGGTCTCGCGAGCAGCCACGCGGCTCGGGATCGAGCAGCCGCCGCTGAGCCGCGCGCTGCAGAAGCTTGAGGTTCGCGTCGGGGCGCGACTGCTGGCGCGCCGCCCCCGCGGAGTCGAACTGACCGAGGCCGGGCGCGTTTTCCGCGATGGGGCCCTGCGACTGCTTGCGGATGCCGATCGGCTAGGCGAGACGACGCGGCAGACGGCGCGTGGCGAGCGGGGCCGGCTGATTATCGGCGTTACGGCGACCAGCGCGCTCCACCCGGCGGTGCAGGATCGGCTTGGGCGGTTCCGCGAGTCTTATCCTGACATTGCGCTGACGCTGCAGGAGGGACAGAGCGCTCCGCTGGTGGACGCGCTGCGGGGCGCGATGCTGGACGCGGCCTTTCTGTGGACGCCGCCTGCCGATGGGTTGTCGACCTGCGACATGACCAGCGAATCGCTCGTTGCCGCGGTGCCTGAGGCCGTTGCGCGGCGCCTGGGCGCGGGACCCATCCGCATTTCAGTGCTCGCCGACGCGACCTTCATCGTCTACGGCCGGCGAGACGGGTTCGGTCTGTTCGCGGCCACGATCGCCGCCTGTCACCGGGCCGGGTTCGCCCCCCGTTTTGGCGCCGAGGCGGCGCGGTTGAGCGCCGCCATAGCGATGGTGGGCCTCGGCCTCGGGGTGGTTCTGCTTCCCCAGACCCTGCGAATGATTGCGCATCCCGGCGTCGTCTATATCCCCTTCGTGACGGAGGAAGACCTGACGACGGAACTGCGTCTCGTCATGCCCCTCCAAGCCGGCGGCGAGGCCGCGGCGAAGTTTCAGGCGTTCATTAAAACTCTCGCAAATCGGTAGTTCAGCGTCAACGTGATACTTGATTAGCGAACGCGAGATCATATTCGCGCCGCAGAAGCGGGCACCGTTGCTAGCGTCGAAAGCTGTCGTGAATAAAGCTCGACAGGGCGCTATGTCACGGTCAGCTTGCCAGTATGAAAATGAGGCCGGCATGGCCGATTGCATCAATTGCTCGGCGAATGAGGTCGTTTATGGCGACGCGGGACCGAGGAGAGGCGATGAAGAGCTTCCAGCGATTTGCGGTGTTGGCTGCTGTGATTGCTGCGATTTGCACCGTCGGCCCGGCGTTGGCCGAGGGGTTGCGGCCCTGTCGTCCGGAAGCAATCTGGCGCCCTGCGAGAGTTGCATCTGGCGAGCGGCTAAGCCCAGCCCCGGCCAATACAGCGGGCTGCATCCAGGGCGCTGAACTCCCCCCTGATCCACAGCTGCGCCTTTGGCGTTGCCCTGTCGATCCCTCCGAGGGTCACAAGCTTACGGCCGATGGCGCCGTCATACTGCTGAGCTATCGAGGCCAGCCTTGGCAGGCTTTGCCCGATGAGGTCTCCGCCGACGGCTATCTTGGGCTCGACATCGCCACGGTCGATCTCGATGGCGATGGCGATGGCGCGGCGGAACGCGTGCTCGCGACCTGGAACAGCCAAAGCAACGGTCTTGGGATCAATCGCTGGACGGTCCGGGTGTTCACGGCTGATTGGCTGCTGGTCTCGACCTATGAAGACGTGGCGGAATGGAGCGTGCGGAACCTCGTTCGTGCGCCACCTCCACGCAAGGGCTGCGATCTTGCGCTGACGCGCTTTGCTGAGCAGGATGGCACCTCAGCCAACCCTGGCATGGCGTTGCAGGCACGGTTCCTTCGCTTCGAGGGGCGACAGATGCAGCCAGCAGACGACCGCCCGGTGCTGACGCGGCGGTACGACCGTCGCTTTGAGGCGGAGCGCAACAAGCACTATCGTCGGAGCAGGTCTCAGGATCGCGGAGATATCCTGCGCTGGCTGTCCCACGCCGATGTCGTTCGGTCGTCAGCGAGCTCGTCGAACTGAAGCGCATCCCCCAATCAAATCGTGATGGTAAGTCGGTGGCATTGCCGCGCCAATTGGCGGGTCCTAGAAGTCTCTGACGGTAGGGACGGACGATGTTGCGGCAAACCGTGTCAATCGGCGCCCAAAGTTGACCCCCTATCGGCGTCCAAAGTTGACCCCCCCGCCCGCAGTATGGCAGCGGACGCCCCGACGCAGCTGGTCGGGATTGCGCAGTCGGAGCGACCGCGGGCCGATTGGGCATTGATCGCGGTTTGCTGATCAGGCGCGGCTCTTGAAGCGCCAGCTCTCGTTTCCGGTTTCGATGATCTCGCAGTGATGCGTGAGGCGATCGAGCAGCGCGGTCGTCATCTTGGCGTCACCGAAGACGGAGGGCCATTCGCCGAAGGCAAGGTTGGTGGTGACGATCACCGAGGTTCGCTGATAGAGGCGGCTGATGAGGTGGAAGAGCAATTGGCCTCCAGCCTGCGCAAACGGCAGGTAGCCGAGTTCATCGAGGACGACGAGGTCCATTCGGGTCAGGAGGTCTGCAGTGCGACTTTGCCGACCGTTGCGGGCTTCGCTCTCGAGCCGGTTCACCAGATCGACCGTGTTGAAGAATCGGCCACGGGCGCCGGCACGGATACACGCCCTGGCAATAGCAATCGCAAGATGGGTCTTCCCAGTGCCGGTCCCCCCGATCAGGACCGCATTGCGCTGGGCGTCCAGGAAGGCGCCGGTCGCAAGGTCTCGCACCAGCGCCTCATTGACGGGCGAACAACTAAAGACGAAGTCGCCGAGGTCCTTGGCAAGCGGGAGTTTGGCGATCGTCATCTGGTATCTGATCGATCGAGCCGTCGTCTCGTTGATCTCCGCCGTCAGCAGGTCACCAACGATCCGGGGTGGCTCGTGTTGGCGCTTGATGCCAGAGGCCATCACCTCATCGTAAGCGCTCCTCATGCCGTAAAGCTTCAACTCCCCCATCAGATCGAACAGTTCGTGGCGCTCCATTGGCAGTCCTCCTCAGGCTTTCGTAGCGATGGCAGTCGGCTTGCGGCATGTGGGTCAGCCTGAGCGCCTCAGGGGTCATGATGGTTGCGGCCGGCGCCGGGTCGCGCGATCGGGCCAGGATGTTGAGGATGACGTCTGCAGAGCAGACCCCCTCAGCCAGAGCCTCGGCGCAGGCCGCATCGACCGCCGTAATGCCGTCGTCCATCACCGCCGTGAGGATCTGCACCATTTGGCGGTCGCCATCAGAGCCCTTCAGCTTGCGCCGCACCCGCTCCATGGCCGCCGGCATGACCCAATCCTTGAAGGGGGCGCCGTTCCGCAGCGCGCCGGGTTTGCGGGCCAGGACCGGAACGTAGTGCCAGGGATTGTAGACAGTCTCATTGCGGCCAAAGCTGCGGGCGTGCTCGGCGATCACCGTGCCGTCCTGCTTGATGACGATGCGGTCCGCATAGGCGCAGATCTCGACCGGACGGTCCACCGCCCGGGAGTCGACCGAGTATTTGTTGTTGTCGAACCGCACCAGGCAGGTCCGCGACACGGACGCCGTCGTCGCATGGAAGCTGTCGAAGGTGCCGCGCAAAGGCACCAGCCTTGGCCGCTCGTCCTCAAAGACCTCCCAGATCGTCCGGTCGGCCAATTCAGGATGTTTATGAGCCCGCGCATAGGCAACGCAGCGGTCCATCAGGAAGTCGTTCAGCTCGCCATAGCTCTTCACCCGCAGTCTCGGTGTGAAGAAGCGTTCGCGTACTAGCCCGACCTGGTTCTCGACCTGCCCCTTCTCCCAACCCGCCGCCGGCGTGCAAGCCGTAGGATCGATCAGGTAATGCGAGCACATTTGCAGGAAGCGCCGGTTATAGCCGCGGTCCTCCCCAACGAAGACAGTTTCCACGGCCGTCTTCATGTTGTCGTAGATGCCGCGCTGGCACGTCCCCCGGAAGAACGCGAACGCCCGGTCATGGGCATCGGAGACCATTTCCTGGGTCTCGCGCGGATAGGCGCGCAGGAAGATCATCCGGCTATGGCAAAGCCGAACACGAGCAATCTTCACCGTCACCGTGACGTTGTTGATCAGGACGACCTTGTGGCTCCAGTCGAACTGGTAGGCCTCTCCCGGAGCGAAGGCCAACGGCACGAAGGCCTCCGCCGTCATCGCCCCAAGCTCGCGGTCCCAGCTCCTGGCGTAGCGTCGTACGGCATCGTAGCCGCCGGCAAAGCCCAGCCCCCGCAGTTCCTCATAGATCCGGATCAGCGTCAGACGTTCTCGGGCAGCCTTGCCTTCATTGGCAACAAGCAACCGGTCCAGTTCGCCCTTCCAGGGGCCGATCTTCGGCAAAGGCTGACGTTCCCGTTCGTAGCTGAACACCGTCGCATCCGAACGCAAGATCTTGCGGACCGTGTTCCGCGAGATGTGCAGCTCACGAGCGATCTGCTTGATCGAGCGCTTGCGCTGAAGGAACTCAGTTTGGTGCAGAGGCTTAGCATCGCGGCATAGTAGGGAGAGACCATTGAAATGACCGGAACCGTACTTCCGCAATTTGCGCGCAGGGAACAACTGCTGCCATCCCAAACGCTGAGGAACTGGAACGCACCGTCCTCAGACATCCCATCTACGCCAAAGCCGGGGAGGTTCACCTCACGACGAAGGCTCATGGCGCGCGCCTTTCACAGGCTCTCCAATGAGCTGGCCATCAAATAACGGGCGAGGCGCTAACATTTTGATTCCACGAATCCTTTTCCGTAGGTGGTGCTCCTGCGCGCGCACGCTATCAAATACCCATCAAATAAGGATCACGCCCAGAACGGCAGGTAGCGCGAGGTCTTCTTCGACTGCCCTTCCTCATACGGCTTGATCAGCCCATCATCGAGCGCGTCCCTGATAATGCGGGACGCCGTAGCCGAGTTTTTGGGTTCAATGCCGAACCGTTCGCGCAGGGTTGTGTTGGTCATTGGGTCGCGCATCACATGGCGCAAGCAGGCATGCAGGTAACAGGCATGCACCCGGTCGCTCCGATCCATCGCGCGAAGCTCTTTGTGCGCGAACAGAACCACCCTGAAGGCGCCATCCTGTCGTTCCCAGCGTGGCGGCGGCAACTGATAGAACTCGGTCTCGAAAACGACCTTGTCGACACCAGAGCCGCGTTCCTCACAGACGCCCACGCGCCGCATAAAGGACGCCAGCGCCTCATTGCGCGAGCGAGGCGCATGGTCGAGAAGCCGATTAACCTCGACCAAAGACGCGCCAGGGTTCGTGATCTCGATCCGGTCCTCGAAGATCTCGACCATCGGGCCGGTCCCGGTCAACGCGAAGTCCTGATGGACCAGTGCGTTCGCGATCAGCTCGCGCACGGCCAAATCTGGAAACATCGGCACCTCTTTGCGCAGGGCCTGCCCGATGACCTCGTTACGTGGCAAAAGCCCGTTGAGAAATGTTATGATCCCCTCGAACCCAGCGGCATATCCGCGCTGCCCTTGTCGCTCGCGGATGGTGTTCACGCGGCTACGGCCTTCGTAGACGACGACGCGGACGGCTTTGCGGGCAAGCGTTGGAAACTTCTGAACATCGGCCGCGAACAGGATAGCGCCCAGGTTTGTGATGTCGAACCGGCCAGCATCGTTGCGGCGGATGAGGCGATCCTCCTCCAGCCTGGCGAGGATACCTGCCTGATCGGTCGGTAAAGGCAAGCCGAGTACCTTGAAGTAGCTTGGATAATCTAGCAAGGCGAGTGCATCCGGACCCGGCAGGTTCGTCGCCGCCAGTAGCTCTTCGAACGGAGTGCGGTCGAAGATGCGCCACAGCTCAGCTTCCTTCTGCGGATGGCCTTTGAGGGCCTGCGTCGTTGACCCGATCCGGACGTACTCGGTGCCGGAGAACGCCGTCGGGCGCTCGCTAGCGCGCGGAATTTCGAGGATGACGACCCGATGACCGTCGACGGTCACTGTGTCGAACCGGATGTTAAGGCGCGGGCTCAGCATCTGCACGAGCCAGCTTTCGAGATTCTGGTTACCCCTGGTGGCGGTTGCCGGTTCAAAGCTAGTGCCGATGATCGCCTGCGTCTCATCCTCGACGCCCCAGACCAGATAGGCCTCCGACTTGCCTTCGAGCGCGGCGGAATTGGCAAGCGCTGCGACACGCTCGCCGATCATCTGCGGGTCAGTGTTGTTGGCCTTGAACTCCACCCACGACGTCTCGGCCGGAAGCTTGACCAGTTCCCGCACGAGGCTTTCCAGATAGGCGGGGTCGCGAGCTGTCGTCATGCGGCATTCCGTTTGGCGGGCACGAGACCGCGCACATCGATCTTGCAGGTGACGGCGGCGGAAATCAGCAGGGGAAGGCGTTCATTAAGGAGGGCGAAAGCGCTCTCGGCTTCATGGCTTCGGCGGCTGCCCCTGCTTCTTGGTGGATGCTGCTAAGGAATGATCGCTCGAAATTTCTGCCGCGCCTACAGGCGTCGAGGCCTCGCTGCCGCCGCGCGTTCCTTCGGGCGCGGCGATAGTGATCTTGCCATTCTCCTCATGGCCAGCAAGGTCGCGCATGATCAGCGTCTCGACATAGTTGGTCAGGGTGCGATTTGTTGCCTTGGCGCGCGCCCTGGCGGCCGAGAGGATGCCGGGGTCGAGACGCATGGTAACCGACTGCCGCATGATTATCCCCCACCGCCGTATGTCGCTTGTACATACAGTATTTCGGTGGCGAAGTCGAGGCTCGATATGCCACGTGGCTCAATGGTTCAGGTTTTTGCCCCACATAGATCCCGCGACAGGAGCCATCGGCGCGCGGCGTTTAGATTGCCGTCTGACCCTCAGAACGATATTCCCCAGCCGCGTTGATGATGGCTGCGAGGACATGCGCGTCCGACATGAAGCGGCGTCCCAGCCGAATTTTCCGTATCATTCTTCCTGCTGTCAGAAATTGTCGTCAGGCTAGGTCTAGTACTCGCGCATCGCGGTCTGATCGACGGAGAGGGACCATGCATTGAACCGGCCTCGAAAATAGAAACGTTTCCCGTCAATGGAGCCTCCACCTTAACCGGCGCGGCGTCCGATGCCATTTATGCGGCAGCCCGGTCTCGAACAGGAAGTACTGGCCCGGGAAGCGGAGGTTCTGCGTGGCGGTGCCGGTGATGGCATGGACCTCGCCAAACGGCCGGTAGACCGCCTCCCACACATTGGCCCTGGAGCCGTTGGTGAGCATGATCGGCCGGTCGAGGTGATCGAAGTGGATATGCAGGAGCTGCGGCGAAGTAGTGTCCACATTCGCGACGATGGCCAGGGGCATTTCGTCGAACCAGACGTACTCGCGAACCGTGCCGCCGTTCGAACCATTGGCCTCGATCAGCACCTTGCCGGAGAGATCATAGGCGAAGTAGGTGGTGCCAGCCGGTGTGACGTTTGCGGTCGTGCGGATCGCAAGGCGCTCGAGGGCGTTGACCGTGGTGGTAATGGTGCCGCGATCCCGCGAGACCTCCCGGATCACTTCGCCGAAGCCGTTGCGCACATAGGTGGTCTGGAGGCTCCGGCGGTCCGAGTATGTGGTGATGAGATCCCGGCCATTCAGCGTCAGGTTGACTTGGCCGCCATCCTCGTTGGTCTCCCGGATAAGGCGGAGGAGCGGATCATAAGCGTAGCCATAGACGCCGCTGCGCGGCTCGGTGGTCGCCGTCAGGTTGCCGACCTTGTCGTTAGCCAAAGCCATCGTCTGGCTGTTGGCACCGACGATCTGGATGAGCCGGCCGAGTTCGTCGAAGGTCTGTGACTGCGAGCGGACGATCGTCCCGCCAGAATCCTTGAAGCGGGTGGCCGTAATGCTGCCCATGGCGTCGCGGTCGTACTCGATACCGTTCGACAGGTTGTCCTGGACGGCAGTCAGTGATTTATCGTTCAGGACCCTGGTTGTCTTTTTGCGCCGATTTCCGTTTGATGAAATCGCGCTCTTTGATTGCTGACGCTTTTAATGCCGGTAGTTCGACGCTAACTGTGGCCCAAATTATTTTGTTGTCCAAAATGTCGTAGCCATGGCGCAAAATGTTTCCTATTCCACGAAATCCAAGCCAGTCGACATTGGGATGGCGTTCGTCGATGGAGTCGCCTAGCTTATAGGCAGCTTCGCTAATTCTTTGCAGGCACGGCTCCACGGCGTCACGGACCATCTGAGGCGCGGTCTCATAACTTCTTTCGTCAAGTCCCTTAGTGTATTTAAACACGTTATCGCAGTTATCGATGATGTCTTGCAATCTATCGAGCGGGCGACTAGAAGACATTTATTGCATCCCTCCTGAATTCACGAGCGACGCTCGGCCTCAGGCTGGTGCGAGTTGCAATATCAACAGGTCGTTCCAGCCATTTCGAAAGCATTTGCTGAATTCGCCCAAGAGTAGCGAGGCCGCATAATTGCTGATCATCAATATCGATGATAATGTCAATATCGCTATTCCGACCGTCCGTTCCTCGGGCAACCGAGCCGAACAAAGCCGCGTGCTTTACTCCCATTTGCATAAGTCCGCCCTGATGGTGACGAAGTTTTTGAATAACCTCGTCGCGGGTTGAATGGGCAGCGTTCATAACTGCGCCTCCTTCGAATGACAAACATTACTGCATTACTGTTGGTTATCAACGACCTTGCTTGCGTTCATAACCGGGCTCTTGCAATCTCGACGGACTGCCGGCGCTCCATTTCTATCGAGGCCATCGACCCAGAAGTTGGTAGGCTAAGGGGCGTCGGCAGACGCGGAGCCATGCGCGAACGTGGCGTATGAAACCTCCAAGGCGGAACGGGTCCGCGAGGTCCCCCAGCGTCTGCCACCTGCGCCTGGAGTGCGGCGGTGGGGTGTTGTAGTCGGGTTGCGATCGAAAGAGCAGGGTGCTGGCCTAGGCCAAGCTGGAGAACAGCGTCTCGTTTAACTACTCGTCCCGCAGGCGGCCGTTGAAGCTTTCGATAAAGGAATTTTGCATCCGTTTGCCAGGCGCGATCGAGTGCCAGGCGACCCTCCCCGCGTTAGCTTGGGCTATGATGGCGTGGGAGGTCAGGTCGCAGTCATGCGTTGGAGCAGCGACGCGGCGTTTCAATGCCGCGCCGCAATCACCTCAGAGATCGACCTGCTCGGACAGTTCTTGCGCGTAGTCAAGTTTCACGCCGAGTTCGCGAACTGTCATCTCGAGCTTCGTGTGCCCAAGCAGGAGTTGGCAAGCTCGCAGATTGCCAGTCCTCTTGTAGATCAGGGCGACTTTCGTGCGGCGCAGACTGTGGGTGCCGAACAGCGTGTGATCGAGCCCGGCAAGGTCCAACCAGTCGTCGAGCAGGCGCGCGTATTGGCGGGTGGTCATGGGCTGTCCCGCTTTGCTTCGGCTAGGGAAGAGCCAATCGCCATTACGCGGCGGGCGAACTCGCAGCCATCCCACAACAGACTCACGCGATGCCTCCGTCAGCTCGAAAACAACGGGTCGGCCTGTCTTGCCTTACACAGAGGAGGCTCGGGGCCGAACGCTGCCCGCCAGAACCACATCAGCGACGCGGAGGTGCACAAGATCGCAACCCCGCAGCTTGCTGTCGAGCGCGAGATTGAACAGTGCGAGATCGCGTGTGCGGCGCTGGTGTCGGAGCTGGTCGCGGATGGCCCAAACATCTTTCGGTTTGAGAGGCGGTTTCGGGCCGACCAAAAGCCCCGAGTTCGACGCATGCCGGATGGGTTCGGATAATATGTCGGTTGCGATGATGCATCCTCCAAAGGATGCCGCATCCGAACGATCACATACCACGGCGCCGCAGCTTCGCGCCTGCAAAGCCGACCTAGCCTTGCCGACGGATAGCAGAAGTTCACATAAATCGTCGCGGTGCTCGTGCTCAGGGGTTCATTTCCCTGAAGAACCCAGCTGTCGCCGAGAGCTCAAATCCAACCGTTAGAGCGAACTCACAGCTGGTTAGAACTTAGGGGCAACGTCACGCGCCCTGCATTTTCGTGCCTGAAGACGCGCGATCGGGAGCTGAAGAACGGCAGTCGTGAGCCCGTCTCATGCCTACGTCAACGTCCGCGACCCGACGAAAAAAATGGGCTAGCCATACCTCGGCTGGTCAGCGCCCATCGTGTCTCAGCGCAGATGCGAGCTTCGCGATCACGAACCCCAACCGAGCGCTGGCCTCAGCTATCGATCGCCGCAGTTCATCGTGCCGCCCATGAGGATCCATGACGACGTGAGCGTAGGCCATGCTGAGATGTTCTACCGCCATCCGGACGTGGGCTACGGCTCCAGGTAACGATGGCGCGGCAATGTCGGGTGCCGGCGGGCTGAAACTCTCGTCTACAAGCTTAAGTGGCATTGCGCTGGCCTTCCGTCATTGCAAACGCCATTCGCAGCGAGGAGACGGGCGTGAAAGCGCGCTGTTGCGGAATAGCTCCGCCATGGTCAGGTTGCAGTTGATCTCGGTTGTCCGACCTCTGCGACCTTGCCGCACGCTCTTCCGTTTCAAGATCCTCACCAGCCCACGGCGCCCTTACCATATTGCCGACAGCCTTAACGTGACGTTGCGTCATATCGTCGTGCCGCTTGTCCATGGACGGCGCTTATCCGCAATCCTGTTTACGTCGAGGTCGTGCCGCTCAACTCCCGCGCGGCTTGGTCGTTTTTGTAGCCGCAGCCCCCACTTCAGGCGAAAAGATCTGCCCGGCAATGGCGAGGACCGTGACGAGCACGGCATCAATCTTCTGCACCAACGCCGTGGCCCGTCCAGCCTTGTGGTACCTGCGACCATCGGTATTAATCCAGGCGGTGCCCGCGAACTGGGGCATCTTACATTGCCCTGCGGGTGAGTGGCGTCATGGTGAGATCCCTGTCGTGCCTTCTGTTGGTCCTGTGGTCCGGCATGGCTATCGCGCAGGAGCGGGAGATCTTCCCTCCCGCGCCGAATCCCACGCCCCCCGCCGCCGCCAGCGACGATGACGACGACGATGACGACGACACTCCCGTGGCCGCGCCTGCTCCGGCGGCCAGGTCCCGGGCGGCGGCTCCGGCACCTTCCGTTCCGCCTGGCGCGCTCAGCCGCCCCCATTGGTATCTGGAAGGCGCCCTGAATGCCGCGCTCGCCGATGGCGGCCCCCATTCCTTCGCGTGGCGGGTGCGCGCCGGAACCTATGGGTCCGTCGGGGACGTCTTCGACTACGCGGCAGGCGCCTACGCCATTTCCGGGCGCACCGTCGGGCAAAGGGTCGCGGACACGCTGACGGCGGGCGGCACCCTCTCCAAGACGATCGGCCCGTGGACGGCCAGCTTCACCGCGGCCCACCAATGGGGCTACTGGCCGCTCTTCCACCGCGTGATCGTCACGGGCACCGGCTTCGAGGCCGGTCTCGACTATGATCAGCTCGTCGCCGAGACGTCGCTCGGGCGGTTCAGCATCGGCCCGTCGATCGTCGGCGATCGCTGGTCCTATTCTGATGGCCGCAGCGTCTATTTTCGCTATGGCGCCAGCGTCGAGCTGCGGTGGAGGCTGCCGGATCGGCTGACGGAGTTGCGGCTTGTCACCGGTGGGAGCCGCCAGGACTACGACCACTGGGTTTCGCGCGGTCCCAAGCGGGTCGATGACAATTTCTACGTCGAGCTGAACTGGATCAGAAGTCTGTCGGCCAATTCATTCATCGTCGGCCGTGTCGGGTGGTCGCGCACGAGTTCGACCTATCGAGACCTCGCCGACAATGGCTGGACGGCCCGTCTCGTCTGGTACTTCTCCTTCTCCAGCGAGGACATCAACGCCCGTACCATCAACCGTGTCCTGCGTGACCGGCGGACGATCTTCTGAGCCTCCAAGGCCGCGCCTGCACCAAGTTCGGTGCGATCATGACCTAGTGTCGGCCAGCCGAACTATCGGCAGTAAAATGCAGTTTCCCCGGGGGGAGGTGGATGGCTGGCTGTGTCGAAAATGGTCATGGCGTTAGCTCCGCGGCCGAGAGCCGCCGAAGCGCCTCAACTGTCAGCATGCGAGCCGCCGATGATCCAGGTGGCTCGCTCGTCGCCAGCGTCGAAACTCAACGCGGTTCGGTGGGACGGCTGCTCCGATGCTGCTGCCGGCAATCCGTACTGGACCCAATTGTGGGGACCACACCACGCGCCCACCATCGCCTGACGGTTTTCCGGAGGCCCGGGCGGCAATGGTCAGTCGAAACATCTTCGCGATCGTCATGGCAACTGCCACCTGGATCTTGTTTGCGCCGACGCCAGGCCTGGCGCAGCGCGGCGGCATCGCGCCCCAATGCAACCGGGCTCCCAACAAGCAGGGCTGCACCTGCGCGCTCCATGTCGGCGGCCGCCTCGCACCGCGCAACGGCCGAATGCAATGGTCGTACAGTTCCGCCCAGGCACCCGCCTTCAGCGCCTGCATGAGAAGCCGTTTCGGCCGCTGACCTCCCCGGACCAGCGGCCGCCGACAGCTCGCCGTGATCGGATTATTTTGGCTGGGATCGGCATTCGGTCTCGAATATGACGCCAAAACCCGTGGTTTGCTTAAATCGCCTGAGCCGCCCCGCCCTACCTTCTCCTCCAAACTGCTGATGCCGTAACGCGGGTCATGCGCAGCCGCCTCATCGGAGGAACTGTGATAGCTGCGCAAAACGGACGCCGCCGGGCCTTGCTTGCGGGGCCCTAGGGGAGGGTGTTTTGACGGGTCAGTATTGGCGTAGTGAACAAGGCCTGCGCAAAGCGCGCGGGCGTGTTTCAAACCGAATTCTCGATCCAGCGAAGCCGCGTCCTCGACATCCCCGTTGCTGCTGTCGGCAACCGCAGCTTTAGTCGGGATCACGTTTGGGACGATTGGGCAGTCGCATGTCTGGTGGATCTCATGGCCAGACCGCGCCCGCCAGACCAGCTCACAGGCAATCGCGGGCAGCCAATGACTTCGCTGTGGCAAGTACCCCCTCGTCTCAAAGACATCAGCGCGCTACAAGCCTGCACCATGGCGTTAAATGTAGGGTACCAGCCTGATTGGGTGATAGAACCTCTACCGGCGCCGTGGGGTTGATACAGAGTCGAGCAATGCTCTCCGCCCTCGGCATTCGCCGGCCACGCGACCCTTGCTCCCGCGCGAACGTTGGGCCCTCCGCATGGAAGCTATTGGCTGCGCAGCCGGCGAACTCCGGCGCTGCCCCCATTGGCGCGGACATCCTGGTCCCCTTACGGGCTGTCGGCAACGGATTTCGTGTCTGGCCGAACAGGCGCCGGCGTACCGCGATCGCTGCTCGCTGAGCAAGGTCGCCTCCGGTCCTTCCCGGACCTTAGGTCCATTCATCGCGCCTGGAGCGTACGGTGGACCCGGGTGGGCCTCCCCCACCCTTTTCGTCCCGCATGAAACTGGCCCCGCTGCCCGTTAGGGTGGTGGGGTTTTTGTGAGACCGGCCCGGCATGGATGCACCCCCACACGGCATTCCGATCCGCTCAACCCCGCCTGACCTCACCGAATTGACCCGGACACGCAGGACGGTCGTAGTGAGGCGATGACGATTTCTGGCCCGAAGACGCCTGCCGATAGTGCGGATCACCTGCTCGAGTGCGAGTTCGTCATGGAGCCGATGTTCCAGTTGATCACGGACATGGCGGAAGCCGCCGGATGGTCGCCGGAGACAATTGCTCTGGCGTTGGCGGGTCTCGCCACGGCGCGGATCGAGGCCATTGAAGCCGACAACACGATGACGGCCGAGTTAAGGGCTCGCCGGCAGGAGCATTGAGGGCGCCAGCGATGCGACTGAGGCGTCTCGCCTTATGTACACTTGGCCGGGTTGCGGCATCATCCGGCAGGTCAACATCCGCCCTGCTTCGCCCTCAGGGGCGAGCTTGCCCTGCGGGACCGACGAAAATGGAAGACCCGTCCGGCAGAGGGTTTCTCAGGGGTCCGGACGGGCCAATGCCGCTGCCGGGCCAGGCGCGGCACCGTGACAGTGCCGCACGTCAATTACGGTCGAAAGGTCGCGGAATACCGGTCGGTAAATAGCCTGACTTGGCCGCCCAGCCGAGGCTGAGTAAATGGGGGCCGTCAGGGCGGATCGCGTCGCAAGTCGGCCAAAACGGATTGGATTCGCGCCACCAGAGGGCCCGCCCCCTCAAACTGCTGCGCCAGCAGCAGGTAGAGTGCGGCGGTATCGCGGGTAATGGCCTTGATCTCTGTCAGGAACTGCTGATGGGTGTCAGGCGTCAGCTTGGCACCTACAACCGCTTTAGCGAGTTGGTGGGTTGCATGCAGCATCCCCTGGATGCCATCGGAAATCTTTATGATCTCGGTCGGTCCCTGTTCGAGTGGTAGCCCGTGATCGATTTTGAGCGGGAATGGGATAATGTTGGGACTGTCGGTCATCGGTTCCGCGCATTCGTTGGGTTCAACGTTTAACGTCCTTTCAATCTCAACGGCAGGTCACACCCGGTCGCATGCGACATAATAGGACAATCCGAACAAATTTACGCGCATTTTCGGTTGTACTCACGCGTCGTTAAGCCGGACGTCCGATCCTCGGCCCAATTCACCTGTTTGGGCTGGCCCGATGAACATCCTCTCTCGCGTCAAGATTCTCCATAAGATCCTGGCCCTGATTGCTATTCTTGCGACGGTGTCCGCCATCATCACGTATGTTGGCTCGACCTCGCTGCGCTCCCTGAGTGACGCCACCGATGTCATGGAGCGATCAGCCAACCAGGCGCTGTTCGCCTCTCGCATGAACCGTCTCGTGGCGCTGTTGAACCGCAACGAGTACGCAATTGCCGCTGATCCACGCCCTGAAAACGTGGCGCGGCTGAAGCAGCAGATCGCCACGGAACAGCGTGAGCTGAGCGAGCTGCGTCAGCGTCTGGGACGGGACCTGCCTGCAGAGTATCAGGCGCAGCTCGCCAAGGTCGATGACGCCATCAAGGCTTACAACGTTGAACTCGACGATACCTTTGTTCAGGCAGCGAAGGTCAGGCGTTTCGAGGTCAGCGCTGACCTTGAGAACCTGCACAAGTCGGTCGAAAGCAGCCGCGTGGTCGCAGAGCAGCTGGCCACTGCAGTTCGGTCTCTGTCCGACACGCTCGAGCGGAACGTCGTGACCGTCTCCGCCGCCGCGACCCTCGAATACAAGGCGAGCGCCTTCCTGATGCAGTTGGTCGCGGGCATCGGGATTTCCGTGGGCCTTATCCTCGGTGTGATGATTGGCCAATTCGGTATTGCCGGCCCGATCCGTCAGATCGTCGCCACCTTGCAGCAGCTCGCCACCGGCAACTACGACATCGCGGTGGAGGGTGCAGAGCGTCGTGATGAGGTCGGTGATGTCGCCCGCGCAGCCGAGATCTTCCGCGAGAATGGCCTTGAGAAGCTGCGCCTCCAGGAGGAGCAGGCAGCGTCTGAAAAGCGCGCTCACGAGGAGAAGCGCCGCGCCATGAACGATCTCGCTGATCGCTTCGACCGTGCGGTCGGGGGCATTGTCGGTGCCGTCTCGGCCTCGGCGACGGAGCTTGAGGCTGCGGCGCAGACGTTGACCTCCACCGCGGAGGAGACCTCGATCCAGTCGTCGTCAGTGGCCTCGGCCTCGGAGCAGATGGCCAACAACGTCCAGACCGTCGCGTCCGCGACCGAGGAGATGTCGATCTCGGCACGAGAGATTGCGACGCAGGTGACGCGCTCGACCGAGATCGCCGACAAGGCGGTGAGCGAGGCTAGCGACACCGCGCACAAGATGCAGGAACTCTCGCAGTCGACCCAGTCGATCGGCGCCATCGTGAACCTGATCGAGGCTATCGCGGGCCAGACCAACCTGCTCGCGCTCAACGCCACCATTGAGGCGGCCCGCGCCGGCGAAGCCGGTAAGGGGTTCGCAGTTGTCGCGGCTGAAGTGAAGCAGCTTGCCGAGCAGACCAGCAAGGCCACGGCGCAGATCGGTGCGCAGATTAGCCAGATCCAGAGCGCCACCGGCGCCGCGGCGGTCTCCATCGATGGCATCAGCGAGACGATCCGCCAGATGAGTGCGATTTCAACCTCGATCGCAGCCGCCATGGAAGAGCAGACCTCGGCCACGGCCGAGATCTCCCGCAACGTTCAGCAGGCCTCGGCGGGGACAGCGGAGGTGTCATCCAACATCGACGGTGTGAACCAGGCCGCGTCGTCGACGGGGGCCGCTGCCGCTCAGGTTCTCAGCTCTGCCGGCGAGCTTTCCCGCAATGCTGAACGGCTGCGCCAGGAGCTGGAGGGATTCCTTGCCAACGTCCGTGCCGCGTGATGCGAGCCTCTGACGACGAGAGGCGCGCAGGCCGTTAATCTGCGCTTTCACCGGGAGATACCGAGTAGAGAGTAAGCATGATGTCGCGACAGAACGAGGCGACCACGACGGACTGCCGGATCGAATGGATGCTCGTGGCTGCGGCCAGTCTCGGCGGCGCCTCAGTGGGCATGTTGATCGCCCTCATCCTCGACGTTGAAGAGGTCTTTGAGACTAGCGATTACCTCACCCATGCTGTGACGGGCGGATGCGTGGGAGCAGTTTTGGCTGCCGGTCTTTTCGGGCTTGTCAGGGGGAGTGCGGATACCGAATAGCGGATCGTTTGCCGCGAAATGAGCCTGGCGCCAAGCGCATCGTCAGCGGCCTTTCTGATCCGCCACCGCCGACTACAGCGACACAATCCTCAGTACGATCAGGCCACCGAGTATTGTGCCAAGTGCCACGCCGATGGCTGCATCGCGTAGACCTATGACCGGTAGCGGGCCCTTGCCGCTCATTATCGGACGTTCCCAGCTTCTGCTTGGGGCCCATAAACTGACTCCGAAGGACGTCCGCTTCGCGCCTCAAAAGCGGACGCCGGCTTCATGGCAGAAGCGGAACTTAGGGATGGTATGTGACGCATTCCGCGTAGCGAGGCATTTCTGGTGTTCGGGAGGGGATTAGGCACCAGAGATCTGCACCAGAAAAGCCTGGGCGCATCAATGGGCGGCAAGGTGGTGCGAAAATGTTGACTTCTGACCAAGGGGCAATGGCCTTGTCCCACGTTGACAGGATGCACTGGCTCAGGAGATACGTTGGCGCAAGGGGTCGATCCGCGACGTCCCCGTGAGGCGACAGCCCAAAGTTCGCGTCCAACCCTCTTCCCCAGGGGCCGGACGCTATGCCGTTGCCGACTGAGATCACTGTTTCCCAGCTTTACCGCCTCATCGGGCTGCCCGACGCACCCACGATCATCGACGTGCGGATCGACGACGATGTTGCGGCCGACCCAAGACTGATCCCCGGCTCAGTGAGGCGGGATTTTCGCACCGTGAGCGATTGGGCCACCGAATTCGCCGGCCGCACCGTCGTCATCAGTTGTCAGAAAGGGCTCAAACTCAGTCAGGGCGCGGCTGCGTGGCTGCGTCACGAGGGCGTGGACGCCATGTCTCTGGAGGGGGGCTTTGAGGCCTGGCGGGCTTACCGAGCACTGCTCTTGAACACGACCCCGCTGCCGAAGCCCGACGACCGAGGGCGCACCGTTTGGGTCACAAGAGCCAGACCGAAGGTCGACCGGATCGCCTGCCCCTGGCTCATCCGCCGCTTCGTTGATCCTTCCGCCGTGTTCTTATTTGTAGCCCCGAGCGAGGTGACGGCTGTGGCAGACCGCTTCGGCGCCACGCCATTCGATATCGAAGGGGTCTTCTGGAGCCACCGGGGCGAGACCTGCACCTTTGACACACTGCTCATGGAAACAGGGCTATCGGCGCCTGCGCTGGATCGGCTCGCTCTGATCGTGCGCGCTGCCGACACCGGCCGGCTCGATCTCGTTCCAGAAGCAGCGGGTTTTCTCGCGGCGTCTCTCGGTCTCTCGCGGATGTTCAAGGATGACCTGAAGCAGTTGGAGGCGGGCATGTTGTTCTACGACAGCTTTTACCGCTGGTGCCGCGACGCAACCGACGAGACGCACAACTGGCCGGCTGCCGCGAAAGGGGCCTGAGGAACATGACCGCTTTGTCTGCCAACGAGAACGTTGCACCTGCGACAATCGCCCACCCTACCCAGTGGGAGGCATTCCTCGTCTTCGCCAAAATTGGCTTGCTGAGCTTTGGCGGCCCGGCCGGTCAGATCGCGCTCATGCACAAGGTTCTGGTTGAGGAGAAGCGCTGGATCTCGGAAGAGCGGTTCCTCCACGCTCTCAACTACTGCATGCTACTACCGGGGCCCGAGGCGCAGCAGCTTGCAACCTATATCGGGTGGCTGCTGCACGGTGTGAGGGGCGGCGTCGTCGCCGGGACCCTCTTCATCATTCCCGGCTTCCTGATCATCCTCGGCCTCAGCTCCATCTACGCGCTTTATCAAGGCACCGCGTCCATCGACGCCATCTTCTTCGGGCTCAAGGCGGCGGTGCTCGCCGTCGTCATCGAGGCTGTGATCCGCGTCGGCAAGAGAGCCCTGAAAAATGGCTTCATGATAGGCCTCGCGGCCGCGTCCTTTATCGCGATCTATGCATTCCAGGTGCCGTTCCCGCTCATCATCCTCGGCGCCGGCCTCATGGGCTATTTTGGCGCGCGCTTGCGACCCGATCTGTTCAAGGGCAGCGGGCATGGCGGGGCGGCGATCAGCGGTCCGTTCCTCGAACTGCGCGAACCGGAAGTGCAGCCGGGTTGGGGCCGGGCGGCCAAGGTCCTCCTCGTCTGGGGCCTGCTGTGGATCGCCCCGGTGCTGCTCCTCGCCGTTGTCTTCGGTCGCGAGACCATCTTCATGCCAATCGCAGCGTTCTTTTCGCAGATGGCGGTCGTGACATTCGGGGGAGCCTATGCCGTTCTGTCTTACGTCGCGCAGGCCGCCGTCTCGAGCTTCGGTTGGCTTCGGCCAGGTGAAATGCTCGACGGCCTCGCCATGGCAGAAACCACACCGGGGCCGCTTATCCTGGTGTTGGTCTATGTCGGGTTTCTTGCGGCATTCCGTTCACCCCCTGGCATCGATCCGCTGCTGAGCGGTGTCATCGGCGCCACCCTCACAACCTGGGTGACCTTCATTCCATGCTTCCTCTGGATTTTCCTTGGGGCGCCATACATTGAGACGCTCCGCGCCAACAAAGCCCTTTCGGGCGCATTGACGGCCATCACGGCATCGGTGGTCGGCGTCATCCTCAACCTCGCCATCTGGTTCGGCCTTCATGTGGTCTTCCGAACTGTCGGAACCGTCTCGGCCGGCCCGCTCTCTTTTGCCTGGCCGGACCTTCGGTCTCTTGATCTGGCGGCGGCCTTGCTCGCCGTCGCCGCTGCCATTGCGATCTTCCGCCTCAAGCTGGGCCTCATTCCAACACTGGGGGCCGCGGCGGCAGGGGGGCTGATGCTTCGCTATCTCTTGGGTTGATGACCCGCACCGAGCGCCCCCGTCGCGCGCATCACCAACGGCCAATACTGCTCAGGGAGGAAAGATGAGCGCACAACAAAGGCAGGTGGCCATCCTGTTCCCGGCCGACCCTTCGCGCGGCTTGGAAACCGATTTGCACCAATCCCGCCACGCGGAAACCGCTGCCGCGCTCGGCGCAGCTGGCGTCGAGGTAATTGGAGCGCCTTATGCGGATCAATTCGCCGAGGACGTTCAAGCACGGCTGTTGAACAGCGACGGTGTCCTCGTCTGGTTCAATCCCGTTGAGGCTGGACGCGACCGCCGGGTGCTGAATGGCCTTCTGCGGGATGTGGCCTCGAAGGGGGTATTCGTCAGCACCCACCCGGATGTGATCGACCGGATCGGCACAAAAGAGGTGCTCTACCGTACGCGGCACATGGGGTGGGGGTGCGACACGCGCCTCTACACCACGCCGGACGCCATGCATAGCGACTTGCCTGCAAGCCTTCGGGGCGGGTCGCGAGTGCTGAAGCAGATCAGGGGACAGAGCGGGGAGGGCGTCTGGCAGGTGACCCTGGCTGACCAGGCTCGCAGTCCATCGTATGCTCTGCCGGGCGACGCGATCGTGCGAGTGCGACATGCCAAGCGCGGCAGCCCCGAAGAAATCATGCCGCTGGCAGCCTTCGTCGATCGGTGCCGAATCTACTTCAGAAGCGGCGGCGCGATGATCGACCAGGCGTTTCAGCCGCGCATCACGGAAGGAATGATCCGTTGCTATCTGGTGGGCGACCGTGTTGAGGGGTTCGGTGAGCAGCTGGTCAACATGCTTTATCCAGCGCCGTCGGGCAGCAGTTCCGATCAGGCGCCGCTACCAGGCCCCCGGTTGTATTACCCACCCAACCGCGGGGATCTCCAGGGCTTGAAGGATCGGCTCGAAAACCAGTGGGTTTCGGAGCTCTGCGCAGCCACCGGACTAACACAATCTCAGCTGCCTCTTTTGTGGGATGCGGACTTCCTTTACGGACCCAAAGATGCGTCTGGCGAGGACACCTACGTCCTTTGCGAGATCAATGTCAGCTCTGTCCATCCGTTCCCACCGAGTGCATTGGGTCCGCTGGTGCAAGGCGTGGTCAATCGTCTCAGCGGCGCGTGACGCTGGTGCTATAATGTTGATTTATGCAACGCCGGGACCGAATAAGATGATGCCCGTCCCAACCAGGCACACGGCAGCGCCGGTCACGTCCCACTGGTCGGGGCGGTGCCCTTCCGCGAGCCATAGCCAGAGGATCGAGGCGACGATGTAGACCCCGCCATAGGCGGCAAACGTTCGGCCAGCCGCCTCGCTTTCCACGAGGGTCAGTAGGTAGGCGAACGCCACCAGTGACAGGGTGCCGGGCGCGATCCACCACGGCGATTTACCGAGCCGGAGCCAAGCCCAGAACGCAAAACATCCTGCGATCTCAGCGATCGCGGCTCCTACATAAGCGCCGATCGTTAGCATGACGATCAGGGTGCCATACCCGGACGTGTGGCGTCCATTCGGCCACTTCCGCAAAATTCTGAATTACGAACGGCGCGCTTGCTTGCCAGGCGTCGGTTCAATCGGCTGCTGCTTCTTGAGTTGGTCAACCCGGCGGGGCAACTCACGCAACAGCGTTGTGCGACGGTAAGGCGTCAGCTTGCGCCAAGCCTTGATCTCGGGAACCGTGCGGCCACAGCCAATGCACCAGCCCGTGCGGCCGTCCCACTGGCAGAGGCTAATACAGGGGTCATCTTTTTTCATGATCCGGGGCCTCCTTACCCCGGCGACGCAACTTTGCGCTCGACAAGAGATAGGGTACCCCCCTATATATCTTTTTTCAAGAGGAAGCCGCCCATGGCCCATACGATCAAGGACAAGACCAAGCTCCTGGCGCGGGTGCGCCGGATCAAAGGACAAGCGGAAGCGGTTGAGCGGGCCCTGGAGGCCGAGATTGGCTGCACCGACGTGCTGATGCTGGTCGCCTCGATGAGGGGTGCGATCAACGGCCTCACCGCCGAGCTGATGGAAGATCATATCCGCCACCATGTCGTGAACCCTGATGCGGAGCCCGACGCGGAGCGCGCCAAGGGAGCGGCCGAGCTGATCGAAGTGGTGCGGACTTATCTCAAATGAAGAAATCCACCCGATGACCTCACTGCCAGAACTGCTTGCCCAGGGCGCCGCGAACGCCTGGCTCTTCGTGCCAACGGCGATCCTGCTTGGCGCCTTGCACGGGCTTGAGCCCGGCCACTCGAAGACGATGATGGCGGCGTTCATCATCGCGGTGCGCGGCACCGTCATGCAGGCGGTGCTGCTGGGACTGGCGGCCACCATCTCGCATACCGCCGTCGTCTGGGCGATCGCTCTCGGCGGCCTGTATTTCGGGCAGCAGTATGTGGGCGAAGCCGCCGAACCCTATTTCCAGCTCGCCTCGGCTGTCCTGATCATCGGCATCGCCGTCTGGATGGCGTGGCGTACGTGGCGCGAGCAAAACCACGATCATGATCACCATCACCACCACGATGAGACGCATCAGATCGCGGCCAGGGGCGGGCTACTCTCGCTTGAGGTGTTTGAGGATGGCGTTTCCCCGCGCTGGCGGATCCGCAGCGAGAGTGGCGCGCTCCCTGAGGCGCAAACGCTGTCGGTTGAAACGGTGCGCCCGGACGGAGCCCGGCAGCTGTTCTCGTTCGTCCGCAACGGTGACCTGCTGGAGAGTGTCGAGGAAATTCCTGAGCCCCATGCGTTCACGGCACGCCTGCGCCTCGATGCTCCCGGCGGGGTAGAGGTTCACGAGGTCGCGTACGAAGAGCACGACCATGATCACATGAACCTCGGCGACGAAGACGATGCGCACGCCCGTGCCCATGCCGATGACATCCGGCGGCGCTTCGCGGGCCGGAGTGTGACGACCGGGCAGATCATCATGTTCGGGCTCACCGGAGGTCTGATCCCGTGCCCAGCCGCGATCACGGTCTTACTGCTCTGCATCCAGCTCAAGCAGTTGAGCCTCGGCTTCGTGCTGGTGATCTGCTTCAGCATTGGCCTGGCACTCACCATGGTATCAGCGGGCGTCCTGGCGGCCCTGAGCGTCAAGCATGTTGCCTCGCGGTGGTCAGGGTTCAGCACCTTAGCCAGGCGGGCGCCTTATGCCTCGGCCGCATTGATCGTGCTCGTCGGCCTCTATACGGGCTGGCTTGGCTGGCAGGGCATCCAGCACGGCCACGCCAAGAGCACGGCAACGATTGAGGCCGCGACCAGGGGGTAGAGCGCACTGCTGTTCAGATCGGGCTATGCCGCGACGGTATCGTCGCGGCAAAAATCTTGATTTCTGACGAACCGGTTTGAGCCCTAAGCGGACATTCCCAATTTCCGCTTGGGGCCCAAGACCAGCTGCAAGAAGGCGTCGGGTCCGCGCCGCAAAGGCAGACGCTCGCTGGCATTGGTCGTCGAGCTTAAGATGATGCGGCCGGTCCGCACCCACCGTCTCGTGTCAGCTCGGCCTGTCGCGCGTGCCCGCCGCGTAAACCAGAAGGCCGGTCATGGACAAGGCGAGAACGGCCGCCGCAGCCTGCAGGGGCGCTGCGGCCGAACCGGTGAGGTCACGGGCAAGGCCGGCAACGGGTGGCAGGGCGGCAAGGCCGAGGTAGAAGAGCGTATAGCCCGCTTTATTCACCAGGGTTTGGCTGGCGACGTGTTTTGAGCTGAAGGCGAGCGGGATCGTGCGTCTGTCCTGACGCGTATGGATCTGGTTGTGCTGTCGGCGCTGGAGGGACGGGAGCGGTGTCGATGGGGCATCACGCCCCGTGGTTCAGGCTGGCGCTGGGGCGAGTGCGCCCGCGATATGGCGCAGCAAGTCGGCCTCGGGACAGGCGGCGGCGAAGGCGAGACGAACACGGGCAGTGGTCTCGTGGATGCGAGCCCCAAGCTTGAGCAGGCGCAGGCGGATCGTCGCGAACTCGGCCTTGGCCAGGCGATGGGGAGCCGGGATGGCGTCGCGCACGGTCAGCATCAGCCAATAGGCGGCGGTGTGCAGCACGAGCCGCATCTGGTTGGCGGCCGGATGCCGGCAGGAGGTGCGGTCGGAAGCGAGCTGGCCCTTATGGAGCTTGATCAGGTTCTCGGCCTGTCCGCGGGCGCAGTACAGCTCGGCGTAGAGCCATTCGGGCGTACCGGTGGCGATGTTCGTGACCACGTAGCGGATGTCGAGGCCAAGGCGGGTCGCCTCGATGCGGGCGGCGACGCGGCGGTGCTGCCGCCAGGATTTGGCTGCGTGCGTGGTCTCAGCAAAGCCGCGCACGGCATCTGTGTTGCTGAGGGCCCGCTCGACCCGGATGTGATCGGCGGTCGGCTCGACCTTGGCGGTGAGCGACTTGGTGCCGGTCAGGCCGAAGACGTAAGCGACGTCGTTGTCCTCGCACCAGTCCATCGCTTCGGGCCGCCCGTAATGGCCGTCGCCACGGATCGTGATCGCGGTCGTCGGCCAGTGTCGGCGGATCGCCCGGACCAGACGACGCAGATGGCCCCGGACTTCGCGACCCGAAGGCGTCTTGCCCGGCCGCAGGATCATCGCCACCGGGCGCGAGGTGGCGGTGTCGTAGACGTGGATGGGGAGAAAGCAGCGTTCGTCGTGGTGGGCGTTGAACAGCGACAGTTGCTGCTGGCCATGGACCACGTCGCAGGTGTCGTCGATATCCAGCGTGACAGCCGCCGGTGGCGCGGCGTAGCTGGCGCAGTAGAGGTCGACCAGCACCCGTCCGAGCCGGATCAGGTCACGCAGGCCCGGCGTGTTCTCCAGCCGCGAGACGGTGGGCTGGCTCATCAAGTCGCGTCCGCTGTCGGGTAGGCGACCACAGGCGAGCTTGAAGGCGGGATCGACGCGCAGGTGATCGAGGTCGTCGGCATCCTCGTACCCGCAGGCGATGGCCAGGATGCGCGCCAGCAGGATCTCGGGCAGAGGATGCACGATCCGGCTCGGGTCACGCCGGTCGGGGATCACCGCGGCGAGCTTCTCACCGATCTGCATCCGCCGGGCAGCCTGAGCGAGCAACAGGACGCCCCCGTCCGAGGTCAGGCGTCCGCCGTCGAAAGCAGCTGTGAGCTTCTTGCCTCGAACCGATGGAAACGCGAACGGCAGACACGTAGGATCGGACATGGCGGGCGTGGCGGGCTCGATCTGGTCTGAGGACTTGGCGTCAGCACCCAATCCCTAAGCCACATCAATGCTTTACGCTACGCTCGCCACCACAGATCCACTGCCCTCGTGAATAAGACGGGATAGAGCACGCCCATGCGGAAGGCGCGGGTCGCAGGCGACAGGACCTTGCCGGCGAAGACGATGATGAGGCTGGAGGGCGCCGCGGCGAGAATCCGGAACAGCGGCAGGAACAGCCAGTCCGGGCCCCCGATCGACACGCCGCCAAGGCATAGGGCCATGCCGGAGACGCAGAGAACCGTCACCAGCATCGGCCGGCTCGACCGTTCCGCCAGTGCGCCGCCGAAGGGTTGCAGCGGCAGGATGGAGAAGCCGATGACGGAGGCGAGTAGGCCGGCCTCGCCCGGCGTCATGCCCCGCGCCGTGAGGAAGGCCGGCGCGAAGCCGACCGCCACCGCGAAGGTCGCGTTGTAGCTCGCCCAGACGAGGCCAATTCCCAGCAGCGGGCCCCACTGACGGGGGTACAGGCCATACCGCGCGGCGGCTGTCGCCTCCCGCGGCGAGGAGCCGACCGTCAGCAGCACGAGCAGGAAGGCGAGGCAGCAGAACAGCGCGGAGGCCCAGAGCCCGGCGCGCCAGTCCAGGCCGAACAGGGGGGCGACGAGCAAGGCGAGGCCGATCCCGAACGGCCAGGCCATCAGCATCAGTCCCATGGCGAGGGCCACGGTCGGCCCGCTGAACCGGTCGAGCACCATCTTGGCGCCGGTGATCGTGAGCAGCGTCCCGCCGATGCCCGAGACGATCCGGCCCGCGAGCGCCGTGGTGACATCCGGTGCCATGGCCAGAAGGACGCCGCCGAGAGCCATCAGCCCCACGCCGGCGAGCAGGACCGCGCGGACCGAGAAGCGCGCGAGCAGTATGCCCGCGGGCAAGGCGACGACGATCCCCGCCAGCGAATAGGCGCCCATGAGCGTGCCGAGCGAGGCCCAGTCCGCCACCAGCTTCCCGACGAGCAGCGGTCCGAGCGCGCCGATCACCTGCAACTGCGCGCCCATGGACGTGCGGGCCATCGCCAGCACGCCGACTTCGCCCCCACTTCCGTGCCGATATCGTGCCCCTCATCCGCCGGGCCTGTGTCCGGCCGGGTGGTGGGGCCACGATTGCGGCGTGCTGACCAGATCGTTTCCCGAATGGCGGCCCTCCACCCAGATCCAGTCAGCCTTCAGTCGCAGGTTGCAGCGCTTGCCATCACCACCCGGCCATCTGGCCGTCCAACGATAGTTCGATGATGCCGTCCGACAGAGGCACTAGAAGTCTGATTGGAATTATTCTAAAGAAATTTCGAACGCTTCCCTTGACTGCGGTCCACAAACCTCAGGTAGGGCCCCATGAACTCCGCCCACCCTTCCATAGTAAGCTATCTTCGGCCGCGCCGTTTGGACGGCTTGTCCATAACTTCCATGGGGCTGCCATTTGGACGAATTGCAGTCAGCGAGGCGCTGAGCCTGGGCCGGGAGCTTGCGCCCCGTGGGCCCTCTCGAGGGCGGGTTCTTGTGACCGTTCTATTGGCCTCTCTGTGCTGCGTTGCCCTGTTGGGTTCGCCACGGGATATGCCGGAGTTGCGCTCTTCCACCACCATTTCCTGCGGAATGATATTCTAAGTGAGCGTCCGCCCACTCGAGCAACCCCAACCGCTGAGGAGTAGGCAATGTTGAGCCATGTAGAGCGTCATTTGGTCGAGCGGATAGGCTGGCTACGAGCGGCCGTCCTTGGAGCCAATGACGGGATTATCTCTACTGCGAGTCTGATGGTCGGTGTTGCAAGCGCATCGACATCATCGGACGAGGTCATTGTGGCTGGGGTTGCCGGCCTCGTGGCTGGCGCAATGTCAATGGCCGCGGGTGAATACGTCTCCGTTAGCTCGCAGTCCGACACAGAAAGAGCAGATCTCGACCGCGAGCGGCGAGAGCTGGAATTGCAGCCGGAACTCGAGCTGAGTGAACTGGCCAAAATTTACGAGGGTCGAGGTGTAGAACCGGCTCTAGCACGAACTGTGGCTGCCCAACTGATGGCAAGGGACGCTCTCGCCGCTCATGCTCGCGATGAGCTCGGGATCACGGATACCGCAACGGCGCGGCCTGTTCAGGCAGCGCTAACATCGGCGGCGACGTTCTCCGTTGGGGCCGTACTTCCTCTCCTCGTTGCTCTCGTGACGCCTGCGCAATGGGCGTCGAGCTCGATCCCGGCTGCCTCCCTCCTGTTCCTCGCAGTGTTGGGGGCCGCCAGTGCCAAGGCAGGCGGAGCGGACGTCCTCAAACCTACTGCGCGCGTAGTGTTCTGGGGAGCCTTGGCGATGGCGACAACGGGCCTCGTCGGAGCACTGATCGGGCGTGCTGTGTGAGCGGAAAAGTTATGGATATGAGGCTGGGCGAATGGATCGAAGAGCCGATAGACTCTTAATGATGGGGATCATCATCGGTGGTGCCGGCATCGGGGCGTTCTCGGTATTGCTCCTCGATGCACACTTGGTCTCACGCGAAGTGGTGTTTCCGTTGCAGCCCATGCTGTTCGGGTCCCTAGCTGGAGCTGCGATCGCCATGGTGCTCTATGTCATGGCCAGTAAAAGCAATCATTGATCTCTCCGTCGAGTAGTCACGCGCCGAACGCGGCTTTCTGCCGCCTGCATAGATAAGCTGCACCTATACCTTTGGACGCCGGCTTCGTCTTTTCTTTCAGTTGCGGTCCATGTCATCCTTTAAATCGGGCAGCCGCAAATAAATTGGGGCTCGCGCTTCACAGAACGCAGAAGATCCTCCGCTTTTCAGCACTACTGTAACGACTCATCTTTTTGCCTTTGGCAATGGATGGGAGTATGTTGTAGCCCCTCAATTATCGGACGCGATCACCACCGTGGTTTCGTTTGCTCGTGATGCGATGAACTCGCGCGGGGAACGGTAGCCCAGCGCTC
>NZ_PZZL01000015.1 GCF_003046185.1 Phreatobacter oligotrophus | reverse complement strand
GAAGTCTCGTCATCGACCAGTCCGAAGACCGGTCCGCAAGAACTCCGCCGCCTACGTTTCTCTTTCCCATATTCAATTGTCAAAGAACCGGAACCACAAAGGGCTCCCACCCAAAAGGGCGACTGAAGCTCATCTTCTGGCCGGGGCCAGAAGCGCCATGCACCAGGAGGTGAATGAAAGCTTCAAGTGACGCGAACTCGCACCGGTCAAGCGCGGCGCCGCGTCGATGGGCCGTATATAGGCCGAGGCCCTTTCGGCTGTCAACACATATCCGGAAAAAAATGACGGCCCGACGACAGAGCCCGTCGCCGGCTGGGGCCGTCATGAACTTCCAACACCCTCAGGTGCTTGAATGAACGGGCCTTTCGGCGATTCGACAAGGCTTCTCCACAAGCCGCGGCCCGGGACGCCGACCCGGCAGGACCGGCGGCGCTTTCCCTCCAACCCCGGTCGGGCCCTGCGGTTCCAGCAGAGGGCGATGCGGCGGCACCGTCTCAGAAGGACTCCCTCGCCCGGATGCCCCGAGTGCTCTCCTCCGCCTGCCGCACGGCCCACGTCATAAGGCGAAGCCCGGCAGCCCTCACCACGCCACATTCCCCGGCTTTTTCTCCGCCCCCGCTCGCTTGACGGCCGAAGGCCCCGCGGGCAACGTCGCCGCGCTCTCCGGGCGCTTCGCGGCGTCCCGGACGGGCGTCGCGCCGCGAGCCGGTCCCGCCGGCCGACGGCGCTGAAGAGGAATGCGTTTCTTGCTGCTGACCAGCCGTTGTCCCTCAGGCCCCCAGCATGACCCGAGCGCCACGCTCGGCGACGAGGCGCCGCTGTCGAGCGACGGGACCGAGCGCAAGGCCATCGAATCGCGCAGCGTGAACATCCGCTGGTTCTCCGGCACGGTGCTGACCGGGCTCTGCGGCGCCGGCCTCATGGGCGGCGCCGTCTGGGCGGCGCTCGAGAACCCGACGCGCCCGCCCGCGCCCGCCGAGATCATGCAGCCGCTGACCCGCATCCCCGGCGCCGGCGCGGACCGCCCGACCAACACCGCCCGCAAGGGTGACCGCCTGACCCCGCTGGCCGATCTCTTCGCCTCCTCGAAACAGACGATCCGCGTCTCCCAGACCTCGCGGGTCGGCGATCGCGAGATCATCCGCGTCCGCCCGCACACCCGCGTGGTCGCCAACCTCATCCAGGCCTCGAGCGGCGACTACGACATTCCTGAGTTCAATCCGCTGCGTCTCCTTGCCGGTGACACCGCCGAGCGGGCCGAGGAGCAGGAGCCGGCCACCGACGGCGAGGTGACGGTGGTGATGCGCGAGTTCAGCGCGCTCTCGCCCCAGCAGCGCAGCATGATGACGCTGTCCACCGAGGACATTCTCTCCCAGGTCCGGGACGTGGCGACCCAGGCGAGCCTCTCCGTGCCCGTCTCTCTCCCGTCAGGCGGCGGCGTCACCGCCCCCTCGCGCGCCCGGCTCGAGCCGCCCGGCCCCGACGATCCGAATGTCCTCAACGTGGTGAAGCGTGCGCCGGAGAGCGTCGCCGCCGCCGCGGCCCCGGACCGCACTGTCATCGCCAAGCCCGGCGACACCATCACCTCCATCCTCCTCGAGCTCGGCGCGGTGCGCGACGATGCCCGCCTCGTCGCCTCGGCCTTCACCCGGGGGGGGCGCGAGATCACCCTGCGCGAGGGCCAGCGCATCCGCGTGCTGTTCTCGCAAGGGTCCGCCGGTCGCCTCCAGCCGGTGCGCGTCATCCTGGTCGGCGAGCGCGGCCAGCCCGAGGCGGCCGTCGCGCAGACCGACGAGGGCCGCTATGTCGCGGTCGAGGATCCGGCCGAAGCCGTCAATGTCACCGAGGAGCAGGAGGAGGACGACGAGGGCTCGGGCCTCCGACTCTATGCCGCTCTCTATGAGACGGCGCTGCGCCAGGAAATCCCGCGGCCCATCATCGACGAGCTCATCCGCCTCTTCGGCAACGACGTCGACTTCTCCCGCCGCGTCGCCTCCACCGATCTCTTCGAGGTGCTCTATGCCTCGGACGACGAGGGCGAGGCCGGCCGCGCCGACATCCTCTATGCCTCGCTGACCGCCGGCGGCGAGACGCGGCGCTACTACCGCTTCCACTCCACCGCCGACGGTATCGTCGATTACTACGACGAGCAGGGCAAGTCGGCCCGCAAGTTCCTCATCCGCAAGCCCATTGCCGGCGGCCAGATGCGCTCCGGCTTCGGCATGCGCCGCCACCCCGTCATGGGCTATTTCAAGATGCATTCGGGCGTCGACTGGTCCGACCGCATCGGCACGCCCATCGTCGCCGCTGGCAACGGCGTCATCGGCAAGGCGGCCTGGTCCAGCGGCTATGGCCGCCGCATCGAGATCGAGCATCCCAACGGCTATACCTCGACCTATTCGCACCTCTCGGGCTTTGCCCGCGGCATCACCGAGGGCGCGCGGGTCCGCCAGGGCCAGGTCATCGGCTATCTCGGCAATTCCGGCCTCTCCACCGGCCCGCACCTGCACTACGAGGTGATGGTCAACGGCCGCTTCGTCGATCCGATGCGCGTGCGCGTGCCGCGGGGCCGGGAGCTTGCCGGCCCGATGCTCAATGCCTTCCGCGCTGAGCGCGAGCGGATCGACAACCTGATGACCCGTGACCGCGCCGAGACGCGGGTGACCGCACAGACCGGCCGCTGAGACGCCTCACGCCCGCGCCGCCATTGCCCGGCGGGCACGGTGGAGGATCAGCCCGTCCCGCATGTTGAGACCGAGCAGTGTCAGGTTGGCGATCCCGGCAAGGATCTCGAGCCCCTGAACCACGGCGAAGATCGTATCGAGATCGCCCGACCTCGCTTTCCAGGCGAGGAAGAGTGCTAAGGGCACCAGCACCAGAAGCCCGTTCGCCGCGATGACCCGCATGCGGACCGCCTTGCGGCCGATGATCCCCTTGAGCCGCCCCTTCGCGAGACGGAAGCCGCTCGCCCCCGCCATGGCCATCGCTGGGACGAGGATGAGAAGCCCCCAGACGATCGCCGTTTTCACCACGGCGATGGCGCTGGCGGTCCCAAGAACCTCGACGGCAAGGGTGGCCGAAAGAAAGGAAAGGATGGTCACCATGGCGAGACCACCGGCGACGACATGGACGCGGGTGAGGAGATGGCTGGACATGAGGTTGACCTCCGGATCGGACCAGCCATAAATATAGCATGCAATGTTTTTATATAGCAAGCTATGAATAGCCCTGATCCCGCCCCCCCCCTGCCCGACCGCCGCGACTCCGTTGGCTATCTCACCAACTGGGCCGCGCGCCTTCTTGCAAAGGCAATGGACGACCGTCTCGGCCCGCTCGGCCTCGCCTCGGGGTACCTACCGGTCTTCTTCGCGCTCGCCGGGGGGGCCGAGATGACCCAGCGCGACCTGGCAAAGCTCGCAGCGATCGAACAGCCGACCATGGCGGCAACGCTCGCCCGTATGGAGCGGGACGGTCTGGTGACCCGCCGCCCCTCGCCGCATGACGGCCGGAGCGCGCTCGTCGCCCTGAGTGCTCAGGCGATGCAGCGGGTGCCCGACGTGGTGGCTGCGGTCGCGGACATCAATGGCCGTGCGCTCGCCGGTCTTTCGGCGAACGAGGCTGCGGCACTGCGGAACGCCCTGAGAACCGTGATCGGCAATCTCGAACCGGGCGCCGATACCGACCCGGCCTAATCACTCTGCCGCGGCGAGGGCCGTACCGCCCAGCCATGTTTCGAGATCGGCGAGCGCGCGGGCGCTGAGCGTCCGCTTGCGGGCCTGGCTCTTGGCCGTGCCCTTGAGCCGCTGGCCGTCCGGCCCCTTGGTCGGCACGCCCAACACCGGTGGGAAAAGGCCGAAATTGACGTTCATCGGCTGGAAGGAGCGCGGCCCCTCGTCGATCGTCGTCACATGGCCGCCGGTGATGTGGTTGATCAGCGCGCCATGGGCCGTGGTGGCGGGCGGCAGGACGAGCGGGCGCCCCAGCCGCTCGGCGGCGGCGAAGCGGCCGACCATGCCGCCGATGGCGGCGCTCTCCACATAGCCCTCGCAGCCCGTGATCTGGCCGGCGAAGCGCAGCCGCGGCTCCGCCTTCAGGCGCAGCGTCTCGTCCAGCACCTTCGGCGAGTTGAGATAGGTGTTGCGGTGGATGCCGCCGAGCCGCGCGAACTCGGCATTCTGCAGGCCGGGGATCATGCGGAAGATCTTCGCCTGCTCGCCATATTTCAGCTTGGTCTGGAAGCCGGTCATGTTGAACAGCGTGCCGAGCTTGTTGTCCTGGCGGAGCTGGACGACGGCATAGGCCTTCACCGTCGGATTGTGCTTGTTGGTGAGGCCGACCGGCTTCATCGGCCCCCAGCGCAGCGTCTCGCGGCCGCGCTCGGCCATGACCTCGATGGGCAGGCAGCCGTCGAAATAGGGCGTGCCCTCCCATTCCTTGAACTCGGTCTTCTCCGCCGCCAGCAGGGCGTCGATGAAGGCCTCGTACTGGTCGCGGTCCAGCGGGCAGTTGATGTAGTCGGCGCCCGTGCCGCCGGGCCCCGCCTTGTCGTAGCGCGACTGGAACCAGGCGGTCTCCATGTCGATGGACTCGAAATGGACGATGGGCGCGATGGCGTCGAAGAAGGCGAGCTCCTTCTCGCCGGTGAGCCCGCCAATGGCAGCGGCAAGCGCCGGCGAGGTCAGCGGGCCGGTGGCGATGATGACATTGTCCCAGTCGGCGGGCGGCAGGCCGGCCACCTCGCCGCGCTCGATCGTCACCAGCGGATGGGCTTCCAGCGCCGCAGTAACCGCGGCGGAGAAGGCGTCGCGGTCGACCGCCAGCGCGCCGCCGGCCGGGACCTGATGGGCATCGCCCATCCGCATGATGAGCGAGCCGAGCCGCCGCATCTCGGCATGGAGCAGGCCGACCGCGTTGGTTTCGGCATCGTCCGAGCGGAAGGAATTGGAGCAGACGAGTTCGGCGAGGCCCTCGGTCTTGTGAGCGTCGGTGCCGCGCACCGGGCGCATCTCGTGCAGCACGACGGGCACGCCGGCCTCGGCAATCTGCCAGGCAGCTTCCGAGCCGGCGAGGCCGCCGCCGACGACATGGATGGGGGCGATCTGGGTCATGCCGGTCTTCTAGGGCGCGCCGGGGAACGCGGCAAGCCACGGCCCTGCGGCGCGCCGACGCCGTGGCACGTTACAGGGCGAGGTCGTCGCCCCCCGCGAGGCTGCGCCTTTCGCGATTGACCTCGCGGCACGCATCGGCGCCCAGCACGGCGAGCTTCAGCGCCCGGATATGCGGCGTACGATCGCCGAGCCCCTCCTCCGGCGTCCAATAGTGGGTGTGATTGAAGTAGCCGCCCATGATCGTGGTGGTCATGGGCACGTTCATCGTGCCGGGAGAGTATTGGCGCGAAATGGGGCCGCCGATGAAATCGCCTTTCACCGCACGCTTCTGGACGAAATAGAGATTGGTCCAGCAGGTCAGGGCGAAGAGGGCGGAGTGCTGGAGGCGCGGCGGGCCGGCGGTCCGGTCCTTCGGCACGAAGAGGATGCGCTCGGCCTCGCCGGGTGAAAGGGTCGGTGGGGCCACCGGGAACTCGCGCATCGCGACCTTGGCCGCCAGCTCGCGATCAGTCCCGGTCCGGGTCATCAGCAGCGCGGCATGGGTCAGCGGACTGCCCATCGTCACGAAGTCGCTGACCCGCCAAGGCGAGGCCATGGCCCCATCGGCCCCGGGCGACGTCTGCTCCCGTGAGAAGACCGCGAATGTCTCGCGCACCTTGGCCTGGTACTCGGCGGCGCCGGGCGGCGAGGCATCGTCGATGGGCTGCCAGACCAGCCCGCCGTGAACCGGCGCGACCCCGTGGAGGCCCGGACGGATGCCCTGCCCGGCCAGCGCCTCCACCTCCCGGAAAGCAGCGATCGACCCGTCGCCCAGCTGGATCTTGGCGATCTGCTCGACAAAGAAGGCCCGCAACACGTCGTAGGCGATGATCGTCCCGAGGCTGTGCGCCACCACCACGATCCGGTCGTAGCGCGGCGTGCCGTCCCGCGAGCGCTGGTCGTGCAGGTCCTGCAGCACCTGGAGACCGAGTTGCCGGATCTCGTTGCGCGCCTGGATGTTGTCGGGCGCATCCCTAAGGTAGCGCGCACAATCACCCACATAGGGCACGAGGAAGGCCCAGGCGAGAAAGACGAACAGGGTCAGGAAGACCAGCAGCCACAGGCTGGTCGGCGGGTAGCCGAGAGTGAGGAAAGCGATGTCGGGAATCTGGCCGACATCCGGCCAGCGTCCGTCACCGACGCCGAACACCGCCAGGAACGGGCCCCAGAAGGCCACGACGACCGCAAGCCCCATGGATCCGACCAGACCGACGAGCGTCGCGATGCGACCGAGAAACATCCAGCTGACGGCGAAGGCCGGAACGAAGGTCAGCAGGGCGAGCGGATGCCACAGGGCAACACCGGCCAGCAGCGCGAAGGGCAGAAGCGTGAGGCCGGCAAGGGACCAGCTCTTGCCGAGGCCCTTGAGCGAGAAGCCCGCAGCGATAAGGCCAATGACAAGGAAAGCGCCGGCCGCCGGCACGGCGGCGTGCTCGGCCCGCGCCGCCAGGTCCCGCACGGACAAGCCGATCAGCCCGGTGCAGACGACCCACATGACGTTGACGACGGCGAACAGCGCCGCGGTGAGGATGATGACGGCAGCGGACCAGAGCCAGCGCGCATCCGGGGGCAGGCTCTTCCGGTCGCGCTTGGCGAGATCGCAAAGCCACAGCAGCACCGCGACGAAGCGCGTGCCGCTCATCAGATGCGCCCAGTAGAGTTCAAAGAAGTCGTAGCGCCGCTTCTCGCTCTCGCCGATCGGCGGCGTCGTGACGGATTTCAGATCGAAGGACCCGTCCTTGCCCACATAGGGTTTGATCCAGCGGGGAATGGAGCCCTGCCGCCGCGCGGCCTCCTCATCGGTCGCGGGCGGCCCCAGCACCGCATCGACGACGCCGAGCATCGTCTCCATCGGCCGCTGGTCACCGATGCCGTGGAAGACGAGCACCGCCGTGCGCGGCGCCCGCGTTCCCTGATCGTCCTTCGGAGTGTCCGTCCGCCGTGCCGCACGCGCCATCGACCCCTCCCGACATGAAAACGCCGCCCGATCGGACCCCCGACCGGGCGGCGCTACAAGAGAGTTGCATTCCGGATGTGTTGCATCCGGAAGCTGTCACGCGGTGTCAGGCCGCTGCCATGGCCTGCGGCCCCGCCTCGAAGATGAGGCGGTCGGTGCCGGCGCTCACCCGCACCAGGTCCCCGTCGCCGATCGTGCCGGCCAGGATCCGCTCGGCCAGCGGATCCTGCACCGCCTTCTGGATCACGCGCTTCAGCGGGCGCGCGCCATAGGCGGGATCGTAGCCCTTATCGGCGAGCCAGGCCTTGGCGCCCGGATCGAGGTCGAGGACGATCTTGCGCTCGTCGAGCAGCTTCTGCAGGCGCTTCAGCTGGATCTCGACGATGGAGGTCATCTGCTCGCGCTTGAGGCGGCCGAACAGGATGATCTCGTCGACGCGGTTGAGGAACTCTGGCCGGAAGTGGCCGCGCACGATGGACATGACGCCCTCGCGCACCGCGTCCACCTCCTCGTTCTCGTTCTGCATGACCAGGAGCTCGGAGCCGAGGTTCGAGGTCATGATGATGAGCACGTTGCGGAAGTCGACGGTGCGGCCCTGGCCATCGGTCAGGCGGCCGTCGTCGAGCACCTGCAGGAGGACGTTGAACACATCCGGATGCGCCTTCTCGATCTCGTCGAACAGCACGACCTGATAGGGCCGGCGCCGCACGGCCTCGGTCAGCGCCCCGCCCTCGTCATAGCCGACATAGCCGGGAGGTGCGCCGATGAGGCGGGAGACCGAGTGCTTCTCCATGTACTCGGACATGTCGAGGCGGACCATGGCGGTCTCGTCATCGAACAGGTACTCGGCGAGCGCCTTGGTCAGCTCGGTCTTGCCGACGCCGGTGGGCCCGAGGAACATGAACGAGCCGATGGGCCGGTGCGGGTCCTGCAGGCCGGCGCGGGCGCGCCGCACCGCGGTCGAGACGGCCTTCACCGCCTCGCCCTGGCCGATGACGCGCTTCGCCAGCTCGTCCTCCATGCGCAGCAGCTTGTCCTTCTCGCCCTCCAGCATCTTGTCGACCGGCACGCCGGTCCAGCGCGAGACGACCTGGGCGACGTGGTCGGCGGTGACCGCCTCCTCGACCATGGCCTGCTCGTTCTGCTGCTCGACGCTGGCGATCTCCTTCTCCAGCCCCGGAATGGTGCCGTAGGAGAGTTCGCCGGCCTTCGCCCAGTCGCCCTTGCGCTGGGCATTGGCCAGGGCGTTGCGGGCATCCTCGAGCTGCTTCTTGAGCTCCGCGGCGCGGCCGAGGCTGTCCTTCTCCGCCTTCCAGCGGGCGGTCATCTCGGCCGACTGCGCCTCCAGCGCCGCAAGGTCGCCCTCGAGCCGCTTCAGCCGGTCGCGCGAGGCGGTGTCGCTCTCCTTCTTCAGCGCCTCCTGCTCGATCTTGAGCTGGATGATCCGCCGGTCGAGCTCGTCCAGCTCCTCGGGCTTGGAATCGACCTGCATGCGCAGCCGCGCCGAGGCCTCGTCGACGAGATCGATGGCCTTGTCGGGCAGGAAGCGGTCGGTGATGTAGCGGTTGGACAGGGTCGCCGCCGCGACGATGGCCGAGTCGGTGATGCGCACCTGGTGGTGCTGCTCGTACTTCTCCTTGAGGCCGCGCAGGATGGAGACGGTGTCCTCCACGCTCGGCTCGTCGACGAAGACGGGCTGGAAGCGGCGGGCGAGCGCCGCGTCCTTCTCCACATGCTTGCGATACTCGTCGAGGGTCGTCGCTCCGATGCAGTGCAGCTCGCCGCGGGCGAGAGCGGGCTTCAGCAGGTTCGAGGCGTCCATCGCCCCATCCGCCTTGCCGGCACCGACCAGCGTGTGCATCTCGTCGATGAAGAGGACGATGCCGCCATCCGACGAGGTGACCTCGGACAGCACGGCCTTCAGCCGCTCCTCGAACTCGCCGCGATATTTCGCACCGGCGATGAGCGCGCCCATGTCGAGCGACAGGATCGCCTTGTCCTTCAGGCTCTCCGGCACGTCGCCATCGATGACGCGCAGCGCGAGGCCCTCGACGATGGCAGTCTTGCCGACGCCGGGCTCGCCGATGAGGACGGGATTGTTCTTCGTCCGCCGCGACAGGACCTGGATGGTGCGGCGGATCTCCTCGTCGCGGCCGATCACCGGATCGAGCTTGCCCTCGCGGGCGGCGGCGGTGAGGTCGCGGGCATATTTCTTCAGCGCGTCATAGGCGTTCTCGGCCGAGGCCGAATCCGCCTTGCGGCCCTTGCGCAGGCCTTCGATCGCCTGGTTGAGCGACTGGGCGCTGACACCGGCGGCGGCGAGCGCCTTGCCGGCCTCCGTGTCCTTCTCCAGCGCCAGGGCGAGGAGCAGCCGCTCCGCCGCGACGAAACTGTCGCCGGATTTCTCCGCCGCCTTCTCGGCCGCATCGAAGACGCGGGCAAGGCCCTGGCCGAGATAGACCTGGCCGGCCCCCGAACCCTGCACCTTCGGGACCTTCTTCAGCGCCTCTTCGGTGCGCGCAAGCGCCACCTGCGGCTGGCCGCCGGCCTGGCGGATGAGGCCCGAGGCAAGGCCTTCCGGATCATCGAGCAGCACCTTGAGGATGTGCTCGGGCAGGAACTGCTGATGCCCCTCGCGCAGCGCGAGCGACTGGGCCGACTGGATGAAACCGCGCGACCGCTCGGTGTATTTCTCGATGTTCATGGGCCACTCCTTTGCCCGTTCCGCTCGTCTCAGGTGAGCCCGAAGGGAACGTCAGACCGATGGGGTGCCGGTCCCGAAGCAACCGGCGCGAGGCTGATATGGGTGTCCCCCCGGGCGGTGAAAAGAGGCCCGGCGCGGCGTCTTTTTTCGAAAGGCGCCGGCCGGGCCCGAGCCGCCGGGGAGGCACGATCCCATCATCGCCGCTTGACGCATGAGGCTGCCTTGCGCCACCTCAAAGCCATGAGCACAAGCCCCGCCGCCCGCATCACCGCCCTTTACCGCTATCCCGTGAAGGGGCTCTCCGCCGAGCCCCTGACGACGGCGACCCTCACGGCGGGGGAGCATTTCCCCGGCGACCGGCTCTTTGCCATCGAGAATGGCCCCTCAGGCTTCGATCCGGCGAACCCGGAGCACCAGCCGAAGCAGAAGTTCCTCGTTCTCGCCCGGCAGGCGGCGCTGGCGAAACTCAAGACCCGCTACGAGGACGACACCCGCATCCTCTCCATCGTCGCCGACGAGGTGGAGGTCGCCCGCGGCGATCTCGGCACGGCCAAGGGCCGCGTCGCCATCGAGGACTTCTTCCGCATGTTCCTCGCCAGCGAGCTGGCCGGCGCCCCGAAGGTGGTGGCCGGACCGCCCGGCTTCCGCTTCATGGATTCGCGCTCGGGCTTTGTGTCGATCATCAACCTCGCCTCGGTGCGGGCGCTGGAGAAGGAAACAGGCTTCCCGGTCGACCCGATCCGCTTCCGCGCCAATGTCTATATCGATGGCGTGCCGGCCTTCTCCGAGTTCGACTGGGTGGGCAAGCGCATCCGCATCTGCGAGACGGCGCTCACGGGGCTCAAGCGCACCGAGCGCTGCGCCGCCACCACCGTGAACCCGGCGACCGCCGTGCGCGACCTGATGATCCCCGCCGTGCTGATGCGGACCTATGGCCATGCCGATTGCGGCATTTATTGCGCCGTGGCGGGCGGCGGGCCAATCGCGGTCGGCGACACGCTCACGGTGTCGGAGGGCGAGGAGGCCGGCGCGGCGTTCTGAGCGCCTCAGGGCTGCGGGACGGCCAGAGCGTCCTCACTCCTCCCAGCGCACGACCTCGTCCAGCCCCGCCCGCGGCGTGCGGTAGCCGTTCACCGGGTGGCTCTCATCCGCCCGCCCGAACGAGATCCCGCAGACCACGCGCCGCTCTTCGCTGAGGCCGAAATGCGCGCGGATCGCGCCCGAATGCACCGCCAGCGCGGCCTGGGCGATGGTCGCCACCCCATGGGCGGTGGCGGCCGTCATGAAATTGCTGACATAGGCGCCGCAATCGAGCGCCCCATAGGCGCCGAGAGCCTCGTCGGTGGTGACGATGGCGACATGCGGCGCGTCGAACAGCGCGAAGTTGCGCAGTGACTGGCGGGCATAGGCGGCCTTGTCACCGCGCGCGACGCCGACCGCGTCATAGAGCTGGAAGCCGCAGGCGCGCCGCCGGTCGAGCAGGGCGCCGCGATATTCGCGCGGGAAAGCGAAGTCCGGCGTCGGCTCCGCGCCGCCTGAGGCGAGACCGAGCATGAGGGCGCGAAACCGCTCCGCCGCAGCGCCGCTGGCGATCACCACCTGCCAGGGCTGGGTGTTGTTCCAGGAGGCGGTCTTCTGCGCCGTCGTCAGGATCGCCTCGATCGTCGCCCGCGGGATCGGCTCGGGGAGGAAGGCCCGGCAGGAATGGCGGGCGGTCATCAGCCGGTCGAAGGCGGCGGCGTCAGCGGGGGAAGCGGTCGCGGTCATGAGGAAGGCTCGCTCGAAGGATGCGCCGCCATGGTCGCCGCTCACCGCCCGGCGCGCCATCCGCCGTTCGGGCGGCAGGCGGCGCGATCACGGCTCTTTGGTTTTGGCGGATGGACGGGGATCGGCTAAGGAGACGCACCGATCGCTTCGCAGTTGCAGCATGGTCCCCCACATGTCGCTCGCCTCCGAGACCCGCGCCCTCGCCGCAGACACCCTCGCCGTCATGCGCCATCCCGACGCGCGCGGCGCGGTGCTGCTCTACACCGCGCTCTCCGCCGGCTTCTTCGTCTATGCCCTGGCCACCGCCGGCATCGGCTGGACGCTGATGGCCGCCGTCATCGGCGTGGTCATGCTGCCCGTCGTCGAGTTCATCACCCACAAATATGTGCTGCACTGGCTCGATCTCGCCCGCACCTCGGCGACCGCGCAGTTCTGGAACCGCGTCCACTACGCCCATCACATGGACCCGAAGGACACCCGCGTCATCCTCGCCCACCCCGCCTCCGTGGTCCTCCTGGTGGCGGTGCTCGCCGCGGGCGCCTGGGCCATCGGCCTGACGCCGCTCGCGCCCATCGTCGCCATCGCCTTCGGCCTCTTCGCCTTCTACGAGATCGTCCATTTCGCCTGCCACATGGATGGCGAGATGCGCTCGGCCTATTTCACCCGGCGCCGGCAGGAGCACGCGCTGCATCACTACATCGACGAGAACCGCAACTACGGCATCACCACCGCCGTCGCCGACCGGCTCTTCGGCACCCGCATCGTCGACAAGAAGGCGCTGGTGCGCTCGCCCACCGCCCGCAACCTCGGCTATACCGGCGACTTCGCTGACCGCTACCCCTATCTGAAGCAGTCCGAAGCCCGTAAGGACGGCGCTGACGCCGCCTGAATTCTCAAAGGCCCCATTGATGGCCCCTGCCCTCCCCCGCCAGGTGGATGTCCTCGTCATCGGCGCGGGGGCGGCCGGCATGATGTGCGCCATCGAGGCGGGCAAGCGCGGCCGCTCGGTCCTCGTCATCGACCATGCCGATGCGCCGGGAGAGAAGATCCGCATCTCCGGCGGCGGGCGCTGCAACTTCACCAATCTCGGCGCCTCGCCGAAGAACTACCTGTCCGAGAACCCGCGCTTCGCGATTTCGGCGCTCGCCCGCTACACCCAGCACGACTTCATCGCGCTGGTGGACCGGCACCGCATCGCCTGGCACGAGAAGACCCTCGGCCAGCTCTTCTGCGACGGTTCGGCGAAGCAGATCATCGCCATGCTGGTGGACGAGATGGAGCAGGCGGGCGCGCGGCTCGCCCTGTCGACCAGCGTCGAGGGCCTGACCCACGGCGAGGCCGGCTTCACCGTCCGCCTCTCCGGCGGCACGGTACGCTGCGCCTCCCTCGTCCTCGCCTCGGGCGGCAAGTCCATCCCGAAGATGGGCGCCACCGGCTTTGCCTACGAGGTCGCCGAGCGCTTCGGCCTCAAGGTCGTGCCGCCCCGGCCCGCCCTCGTGCCGCTGACTTTTGCGCCGGACGTCCTCGCCCGCCTGACGCCGCTGGCCGGCATCGCGGTGGAGGAGGCGGTGGTCGGCCACGGCAAGACGCGCTTCGCCGAGGCCGTGCTCTTCACCCATCGCGGCCTCTCGGGGCCTGCCGTGCTGCAGATCTCGAGCTACTGGCGCGAGGGTGACGAGATCATCGCCTCGCTCGCCCCCGGTATCGACGTGCTCGCCCATCTGAAGGCCGCCCGCGCCCGTCATGGTCGGCAGGCGGTCCAGACCGTTCTCGCCGAGATCCTCCCCAAGCGGCTCGCCCAGGCCATTGTCGAGGCCGAGGGCGTGAAAGCGAACCTCGCCGACTGCTCCGACAAGGTCCTCGCCCGCATCGACGAGGCGGTGAACCGCTGGCGGCTGAAGCCGAACGGCACCGAGGGCTGGCGCACCGCCGAGGTGACGCTCGGCGGCATCGACACCTCCAGCCTCGACCAGCAGACCATGGCGGTGAAATCCGTGCCCGGCCTCTATGCCATCGGCGAGGCGGTGGACGTCACCGGGTGGCTGGGCGGCTACAATTTCCAGTGGGCATGGTCGTCGGGCTGGGCGGCGGGCAAGGCGGCCTAAGGTCTCACGGCCGTCCCCCGCACGGCCCGTTGCCCCCGGGGGGGCGAGCCCCTAAGGTCCCCCTCCCTTTCGAGGAACGCTGCAAGAAGAGCCCCCATGGCGACCGACAACACGACCGGCCGACGCAACCGCCCGACCATCACCGACCAGGAGGCCCTCGCCTTCCATCAGGTCGGCAAGCCCGGCAAGCTCGAGATCGTGCCGACCAAGCCGATGGCGACGCAGCGCGACCTGTCGCTGGCCTATTCGCCCGGCGTCGCCGTGCCCGTCCTCGCCATTGCCGAGGACCCGGCCCGCGCCTTCGACTACACGACCCGCGGCAACATGGTCGCCGTCATCTCCAACGGCACGGCGATCCTCGGCCTCGGCAATCTCGGTGCGCTGGCCTCCAAGCCGGTCATGGAAGGCAAGGCGGTGCTGTTCAAGCGCTTCGCCGACGTCGATTCCATCGACCTCGAGCTCGATACCGAGGATCCCGACAAGATCATCGAGGCGGTGCGCTATCTCGGCCCCTCCTTCGGCGGCATCAACCTCGAGGACATCAAGGCGCCCGAGTGCTTCATCATCGAGCAGCGCCTGCAGGAGCTCATGGACATCCCGGTGTTCCATGACGACCAGCATGGCACGGCGATCATCGCCGCGGCCGGCCTGATCAATGCCATGGACATCACCGGCCGCGACATCAAGACGACCCGGCTGGTGGTCAACGGCGCGGGCGCGGCGGGCATCGCCTGCGTCGAGCTCCTCAAGGCCATGGGCTTCAACCCCGAGAACGTCATCCTCTGCGACACCAAGGGGACGATCTGGCGCGGCCGCACCGAGGGCATGAACCAGTGGAAGTCCGGCCATGCCGTGACGACCGACGCGCGCACGCTCGCCGAGGCGGTGAAGGGTGCCGACGTCTTCTTCGGCCTGTCGGTGAAGGGCGCGCTGACCCGCGAGATGGTCATGTCCATGGCGCCGAAGCCGATCATCTTCGCCATGGCCAATCCCGATCCGGAGATCACCCCGGAGGAGGTCCACGCGGTGCGCTCCGACGCCATCGTCGCCACCGGCCGCTCCGACTATCCGAACCAGGTCAACAACGTCCTCGGCTTCCCCTTCCTGTTCCGCGGCGCGCTCGATGTGCGCGCCACCAAGATCAACATGGAGATGAAGATCGCCGCGGCCGAAGCGCTCGCGGCGCTGGCGCGCGAGGACGTGCCCGATGACGTCGCCGCGGCCTATGGCGGCGGCCGGCCGAAATATGGCCCGGAGTACATCATCCCCGTGCCCTTCGATCCGCGCCTGATGTACGCCGTGCCGACCGCGGTCGCGCAGGCGGCGATGGAGACCGGCGTCGCCCGCCGGCCGATCGTCGACATGGCCGCCTACAAGGCGCAGCTCACCGCCCGCCTCAATCCCGTCGCCGGCGTTCTCGCCCGCATCTTCGAGCGCGCCCGCCGCACGCCGCGCCGCGTCGTCTTCGCCGAGGGCGAGGAGGAGCAGGTGATCCGCGCTGCCCAGAGCTTCGTCAACCAGGGCCTTGGCACCGCCATCCTGGTCGGCCGCGAGGATCGCGTTCGCGCCACGGCCCAGGCCGCCGGCATCGATCTCAAGGAGGGCATCGAGATCGCCAATGCGCGGCTCTCGACCCGCAATGCCGATTACGCCAGCCAGCTCTACGAGCGCCTGCAGCGCCACGGCTACCTGTTCCGTGACTGCCAGCGCATGGTGAACCAGGACCGCAACATCTTCGGCGCGGCCATGGTCGAGGCCGGCGATGCCGACGGCATGGTCACCGGCGTCACCCGCAACTATTCCTCGGCCCTCGAGGAGGTGCGCCGCGTCATCGACGTGAAGCCCGGCCACAGGCTCATCGGCGTCTCCATCGTGCTGTCGCGCGGGCGCACCGTGCTCGTCGCCGACACCGCCATCACCGAGATGCCCTCGGCCGCCGACCTTGCCGAGATCGCCATCGAGGCTGCCCATGCCGCCCGCCGGCTCGGCACCGAGCCGCGCGTCGCCCTGCTCGCGTTCTCGACCTTCGGCCAGCCGCGGGGCGAGCGCTCGGAGAAGGTGATCGAGGCGGTGAAGATCCTCGACGGCCGCCGGGTCGATTTCGAGTATGACGGCGAGATGGCGGCCGACGTGGCGCTGAACCCGGAGCTGATGCAGGCCTATCCGTTCTGCCGGCTGACCGGTCCCGCCAACGTGCTGGTCATGCCCGCCTTCCACTCCGCCTCCATCTCCACGAAGATGATGCAGGAGCTGGGCGGCGCAACGGTGATCGGCCCGCTGCTAGTCGGCCTCGACAAGCCGGTGCAGATCGTCCCCCTCGGGGCGCGCGATTCCGACATCGTCAACATGGCCGCGCTTGCCGCCTACAATATCGGCGGCTGAGGCGGGGCCTCAGCCCCGCCCTGCCCTCACCCCAGCGCAGCGATCATCGCCGCCGTGTCGGCGTCGGGAATGAGGCATTGCGGCCGGTGATCCGGCAGCGGCTCCGCCTCGATCGACGCCGCCACGACCGGCGCGGCGTCGGGGGCGACGGGGCGGGAATAGACATAGCCCTGGACGGTGTCGCAGCCGAGTTCGCGCAGGACGTCGACGTCGGCGCGCTTCTCCGCGCCCTCGGCGACGGTCGACAGGCCGAGACCATGCGAGAGGGCGATGATGCCGGCGAGAAGCTTGCGCTTGGCCGGCTGGCCGGCGATCCCGTCGACAAAGGAGCGATCGACCTTCAGGCGGTGGAAGGGCAGCCGCGTCAGGTAGCCGAGCGAGGAATAGCCCGAGCCGAAATCGTCGAGGGCAAGCTGCACGCCGAGCGCCGAGAGCGATCCGAGCGTCCGGCTGATGCGGTCCTCGCTCTGGTCGACGAAGAGGCTCTCGGTCAGTTCGAGGCAGAGCAGCTCCGCCGGCAGGCCGGTCTCCGCCAGCACCGCCGCCACGGCGGTCTCGAAATCCATGGCCCAGAACTGCGCCGGCGAGACGTTCACCGACATGGTCCGCGGCGGCAGGCCCTGGTCCAGCCAGGCCTTGGCCTGCTGGCAGGCTTCGCGCAGGATCCACAGACCGAGATCGACGATGATGCCGGAGTTTTCCGCCACGGGAATGAATTCGGCGGGCGAAATGGGGCCGCGCTCGCGGTGGGTCCAGCGCAGCAGCGCCTCGAAGCCCACCACCTTGCCGGTCGCGATGCTCACCTGCGGCTGGTAGAAGGCGTGGAGTTCGTTCTCCTCGATGGCGTGGCGCAGGTCGCGCGCCAGAAGCAGGCGCTGCTCGACCGCCTCGGCGAAGGCCGTCTCGAACAGCATGCAGCGTCCGCGTCCCGCCTCCTTGCCCATGTAGAGCGCGAGATCGGCATGGCGCATGGCCTGGTCGGTCGAGGTCGCGTGCTCCGGCAGCATGGCGACGCCGACCGTGGCGCCGACGAAGGCCTCGCCGCTGGACAGGTCGATGGGGCCTGACAGCGCGGCGATCAGGTCCTCGGCGATGATCCGCACGTCCTCGTGCTGGTGGCTGCGCTCTACCAGGATGGCGAACTCGTCGCCGCCGAGGCGGGCGATGAAGGCGCCATCGCCGAACTCGCGCCGCAGGATGGCGGCGACACGGCACAGGAGCTCGTCGCCCGCTGCATGGCCGAAGGCGTCGTTGACCTCCTTGAAGCGGTCGAGATCGACGAGATAGAGCGTCGCGAAACGGCCTTCGAGCAGCGCCTTGCCGATCACCGTGGTCAGCGACTGCTTGAACATGGCGCGGTTGGCGAGGCCGGTCAGCGGATCAGCATAGGCCAGTTCTTCCAGCTGCCGCTGGGCCTGCTTGCGTTCCGTCACGTCCTGGACGGTGCCGACGAAGCCGACGATCTTGCCGGCGACCTCCTCGCCCTTGCAGGTGACCGCGAAATCACGCACCCGCCCATCCGGGCAGGCGAGCCGCACGTCGACGCTGCGGGCGCCACCGCCCTTCAGCACCGCCACCTGGATATCGATGAGCTTCTGCCGGTCCTCCGGCTCGAACATGGCCAGCACGGCGGTGTTGCGGCTGTCGAAGGTGGAGGGATCGAAGCCCGTGACAGCGAAAAGCTCTTCGCTCCAGGTGACCATCTCGTCACCGAGCAGAAAGGACCACGAGCCCATCCGGCCGATGCGGTGCGCCTCGGCGAGCGCGGCCGAGCGGTTCAGCAACAGGCGTTCGGCATCGCGCAGCTCGGTGACGTCGGCGGCGGTGCCCCGATAGCCCTCGAAGGTGCCGTCAGGGCCGAAGATCGGCTTACCGCTGGTCCGCATCCGGCGCTGGCCGGCCTGGGTGTTGACGGTATAGTCGATATCGCGGAACGGCTGGTGCGCCTCCATGGCGGCGCGGATCTGCTCCACCTCGTGGCGTGACCCCTCGGGGATATCCAGTTCCCAGCGCGAGCGGCCCAGCACACGGCTGCCGTTGATGGACCGGCGCGATTGGCTGCCGGCCTCGAAGCGGGTGAAGCGATGCTCGGCATCGGTCTGCCAGCACCAGTCGGTCGCCGTGTCTAGGAAATCCGCCAACATCTGTTCGGAGTCGGCGATGCGCTTCAGCGCCTCGGTTTCCCGGGTCGTGTCGACGACGATGCCGCTGACCCGGACGATGGCGCCCTGGCTGTCGCGCTCGGCCTCGCCATGGATGCGCAGGTTGAGGAGGCGGCCGTCGGGATGGCGATACACGACGTCGACGGCGTAGGGCGCCCCCGTCGAGATGCACGTCCGGAACCCCTCGAAGACCCGTGAAGCCCCTTCGCCCTCGTAGCGCTCACGCAATACCTTGATGGCGATGGGGCCGGAGGGAACACCGACCAGGTCGGCCAGCTCGGGCGAGATCCAGAAGGTCTCGGGGTCGCAGGTATTGGCCACCCAGTAGCCCATGCCGGCAATCGTCATGGCCCGGCTGGCCAATCGCGACGGCAGGACACCGGAATCGTCGGGGCCGGCCTGTCGATGGATTCGGGAGGCGGCGGTCGACAATGTCATGGACCCGAAAGAGGATGGTGTCACGAATGCACAACGATACGTAGCGTCAAAGCGCTGAAGAAAAGGTAATCAGATGCACAGCCTGTCCATGGGCAAAGGACCCGCCCCGACGGAACGCTCGGTCCCCGTCTTCGATATCGGCCAGGTTCTGCTCCGCTGGGACCCGCGCGGGGCGATGGCGCCGCACTTCGACACGCCCGAGGCCATCGACAGCTTCATGCACGAGGTGGGCTTCATGGACTGGCATGCCCGCCAGGATGCCGGCCGCCCTGTCGCCGAGGCCGTGGCCAGCCATGCCGCGCTCCATCCGGCCCATGCCGGCGTCTTCGCCGCCTTCTACGACAACTGGCTGGCCTCCGTGCCGGGCGAGGTGCCGGGCACCCGCGCCATCTTCGAGGCGCTCCTCGACCAGGGACCGGTCTTCGGCATCTCCAACTTCTCGCGCGAGCTCTTCGACCGCACGGTGCCGGCCTATCCCTTTCTCGGGCGCTTCACCGGCCTTGTCCTGTCGGGCGATGTCGGCATCAACAAGCCCGATGCCCGGATCTACGCCATCCTGTGCGAGCGCCACGGCCTCGAGCCCGGCCGCTGCGTCTTCATCGACGACAGCGCGCGCAACGTCGAGGCGGCGCGCGCCTTCGGCATGGACGCACTGCTCTTCAAGGACGCGCCGTCCCTGGCCGACGCTTTGCGCGCGCGGGGGCTGGCGGTTTGACCCTGACATGCTGATCCAGGGCCTCGGCCAGCTTCTCGATGTCGAGCGGCTTGGTGAGGAAGGCATCCATGCCCGCCGCGATGGCGGCAGCCCGGTCCTCGGCGAAGGCATTGGCCGTGAGGGCGATGATGGGCAGGCGCCGGCCGCTCTCGCCGGCGCGGATCATGGTCGCAGCCGACAGGCCATCGCAATCAGGCATCTGCATGTCCATGAGCACGACATCGACGGGCACTGCCGCATCGAGCGCGGCGGTGACCGCAGCCCGTCCGTCCTTCACCCAGACCGGTCGATGGCCGAGCTTCTCCACCAGCTTGCGGCAGAGCAGCGCGTTGATGTCATTGTCCTCGGCGATAAGGATGGTCAGGGACTGACCGGCCGAAGCGACGGGCGGCGCGCGCCGCGCCGTGCCCTCCTCGGCCTCCGGGGGCTCGGCCGGCACCGGCGCACCGGGACGCATCTGCAGCAGCAGCGAGGCTTCCCGCACGGGTGAGACGAGCCAGCCGCCGACGCCCTTCTCGCGCCAGGCGCTGATGGCTGCGCGATCGGCCGGACGCACCAGGAGGACGGTGCGGGCGACGCGGCCGGAAAGGCTTGTCAGCGCCGCGGCGAGGGCCTCGTCCCCGAGGCGATGGTCGACGACGGCGGTGTCGAAATGGGTCTCCGCGGGCAGGCCGGCGATGCCATCGGCGACCGTCACCGCGGCGCCATGGGCCTCGAGGCGCCGCACCAGGGCGTCGCGCTCGATGGCGGAGGGCGACAGGACGAGGACGGACAGCGCATCGAGCGGCTCGGCGGCGCGCGGCCCATCCGCCGCCGGCAGGGGCAGGTGAGCGGTGAAGGTCGAGCCGCGGCCCGGCTCGGTCGCTACCGACAGGCGGCCGCCCATGCGCTCGACGATGCGCCGCGAGATGGACAGGCCGAGGCCCGTGCCGGCATGGCGGCGGGCGAAGGTGGTCTCGCCCTGCTCGAACTCGCCGAAGATCCGCTCCACATCGGCGGCGGCGATGCCCGGCCCGGTATCGGCGACGGACAAGGCGAGCGCCTCACCGTCCATCGCCACCGCAAGGGTGACGCCCCCGGTCTCGGTGAACTTGACGGCGTTGCCCGCCAGATTGAGCAGCACCTGGCGCAGGCGCGTGGCATCGCCGACGAGACGCCACGGCACGGACGGATCGATCACCGTCGCGATGTCCAGCCCCTTGGCATGGGCGCGCGGCCCGAGGAGCTCCGCCACGCCCTCGACGAGGGGGGTGATCTCGAAAGGCACGGCGTCGAGATCGAGACGGCCCGCCTCGATCTTGGAGAAGTCGAGAATGTCGTCGATGAGGGCCAGCAGGGCCTCGCCCGAGGACTTCACCGCCGCGGCATAGGTGCGCTGGTCGGGTGTCAGCGACGTGTCGAGCAGCAGATCCGCCATGCCCATGATGCCGTTCATGGGCGTGCGGATCTCGTGGCTGACCGTGGCGAGGAACCGCGACTTCGCCTCGTTGGCGCTTTCGGCGCGGGCGCTGGAGGCGGCAAGCGCCTCCTCGGCCGCTTTGCGCTCGGTGATGTCGCGGCCGACGGACTGCATCTCCTCGCAGCGTCCCTCGGCATCGCGGATGGGATGGTGCCGCCAGGCGATCCACCGCCGCCCCTGGGGCGAGACGATGCATTCGTCGATACTGACGGAGCCGTCGGGATCGCGCCGGTCCTCGGAGCGCTCGACAATGGTGGGCCGGAAGGTCTGGCCGATGAGGCTCGCGGCCGGCTCGCCGACAAGGGCGGCGAAGGCGCGGTTGGCGAAGGTGATGGCGCCATGGCGATCGCGCCGGACGATCAGGTCGCCCTGGGCGTCGATGAGCCCGCGATGGCGCTCCTCGCTCTCGGCGAGCTCGAAGACGCGGTCGGTGAGCTGTTCGATGCTCTCCTCGAGCAGCGCGGTCTTGCGCTGGAGGGCGCGCCGCGCCTGGGCGAGATGGAGCAGTCCGGCCGCGGCGGCGACGCCGAGCGCCGCCAGTCCTCCGGCCAGCAGGGCGAAACCGTCCACCAGATGCCTCCGCGCTCAGGGCAAAACCGAAGCGACCGTAAACAGACAGGGTTGACGGCTGGTTACTCCCTCGGACGGTTCGGGCGATCGGTGGCGCGGGCGTGGGTTGGGCAGTCGGTGGCGGAAGTCGCCCCTTGCGTCATGCGCCGTCAGGCGGCGGCGCGGACGCGATCGGTGCTGCCGCGATAGCTGATAGCCTCCGCAAGGTGGACGCGCCGCACCGTCGGGGCGGCGTCAAGATCGGCGATGGTGCGGGCGAGCTTGAGCACGCGGTGATAGGCCCGCGCGGTGAGGCGCATGGCATCCGCCGCGTCCCGCAGCAGCGCCAACCCGGCAGGATCGGGCACCGCCACCTCGTCGAGCAGGGCCGGGGGAGCATGGGCGTTGAGGCCGATGGCGAGGCCGCGACCGCCGTAGCGCTGCGCCTGACGCGCCCGCGCCGCCGCCACCCGCGCGGCCATCTCGGCGCTGCCCTCGGTCGGGGCCGGCAGGATGAGGTCCGCCGCTGACACCGCCGGAACCTCGATCACCATGTCCATCCGGTCGATCAGCGGGCCGGAGATCTTCGCCTGGTAATCCGCCATGCAGCGCGGATTGGGCATGCGCGGACAGGTGAAGCCCGGCTCGGTGGCCTTGCCGCAGCGACAGGGGTTCATGGCCGCCACGAGCTGGAAGCGGGCGGGAAAGCTGACCCTCTGGTTGGCCCGCGCGATCACCGCCTCGCCGCTTTCCATCGGCTGGCGCAAGCCGTCGAGCACTTGCGGCTGGAACTCCGGCAGTTCGTCGAGGAAGAGCACGCCGTGATGGGCGAGCGACACCTCGCCCGGACGGACCCGCAATCCACCCCCGACGAGTGAGAATTTACAATCAAACTGAGACAGATTCGGAGCGATTGCGGCCAGATCCCCGAGAACGGTGAAAAATCTGAAACGACTTAAGTGAGACAATTTCCGCTTTTTGCGGGTTAAGTGAGACGAATCAGAAAGGTTCAGCTATGAGAAGAGTGCCGCTTGGCAGGTTCGCGATAACAGGGAGGTTCCCCAGCCGCTACTCGACCGAGTCGCTTCCGTACGAGTCAGCTCTCGAGGGCAAGTTCCTCGCGATATTGGACTCAGACGTCGCGGTGAAGAGCCTCGCTACGCAGCAGCCAACTGTGGTGCTTGATCTGAACCGCAAGCGGCGAAAATACACGCCCGACGTGCTTGTTTCGTGGCGGTCTGATGTCGAGTGGCCATTCGGCGTCCAGACCGTCGCGTTCGAAGTCAAGCCTTTCCAGATCCTGCAGGCCGAGCATTCCGAACTTGCGCCGAAGTTTCGGGCCGCTCGTCAGGTGCTGAAAGGAATGGGCATCGGGTTCCGCGTTATTACCGACCGGTCGATCGAAACTCCACGGCTGGCAAATGCCCTCAGGATGAACGAGGCGCGTTCCTATCGGCCGAGGGAGGAGTGGTACAACGCAGCATCAGCGAAGTTCCGCTGGCGCGAAGAGCCATTTGAACTGGCCGAGCTGACAAGCGTTCTGGCGTCTGAAGGAGTTCGCCCCTTCGAAGCCGAGGGATTTATCTGGCACTGGATCGCGCGAGGTTTCATCCAGTGCGACCTCACCCGCCCTATAATCGGGAGCACAAAATGCATCTGGTGGATGATGCGCACGCTGCAGAGCACACGACCCCATGAAAAAGGCGCGGGGGATTGAAGTCGGGATGGTCGTTTTCGCTGGTGGGCGCAAAGGCGTTATCACCGGCGTAGGGGGGTTCGATAACATTGGCGTGCGCCACGAACATCAGGAGGCGATCACGATCTATAGGGCTTCGGAGATCACTCTCCGGCCAGATCCGGCGCCTGATCGCCGCTTCGCCCTCGACGTCCTGACGCCCGAGCAGCTGGCACTTGCCACTGAAATACGAGACATCCTCCGGCCGTTCCTTGATGGAGAAGCCAGAGGGAGCAAGGCGCTTGAGGAGCTGATTGCGCCGCACCAAAACCGCAAAGACCTCTCACTCAGTCGAACAACGGCGTATCGCCGTATCAGGGCCTACAAGGAGAGCGAGGACATATCGGCATTCCTGCCCGACCGGGCTTGGAGGCCAAGAGCTCAAAACAAGGTCCAAAAGACGGCCCAGGAGCAGGCGATGGAAACGGCCATCAGCCGGCATATCATGTGCCGCAAGCCGCTTCGTTATCGAACGATCTACAGCGAGAAGCTAAAGGACATCTGCGATGCCTTCGGGTGTGCGATGCCTCCTTATGCGACCTTGGTGCGCAGGATAAACGCCGTCAAACGTCTGGACCCATACGCCGTTGAGGTAGCGCAAAAGGGAAAGCGGGCTGCGGACCTCAAGTATCGACAGAACCGCGGCAGCCATCCGCTTGCCACGGGGCCCCTGTCATGCGTTCAGGCAGACTACTGGGACGTCCACGGCATTGCCGTCGACGCTTTCACACGCCAGTCCGTCGGCAGGCCAGTTCTGTGTCTGGCAACCTGCATCACGACGGGTATGCCATACGGCTACTATCTCAGCTTCGAACCTCCTAACGCGGGCTTCATAGGAGTGACGCTGTACGAGGGTATGATGCCCAAAGAGCAGTTGCTGAAGCGGCTTGGTGTGGAGATGGACTGGCCGGTCTGGGGCCCACCCAAAGTCCTGCAGCTTGATAATGCCAAAGACTTCCGCGGCGAAATGATTAAGGCTTTCTGTAAGAGCTGGGGTATCGATCTGCAGCACAGGCCGGTTCGAACCCCGCATTTCGCGGGCTCGATCGAAAACAGGTTCAGGCAGCTAGCCACCAAGATCGAGCATCTGCCAGGCGCAACAGGATCCAACCACACCTCAAAGAAGGGAAATCCCAGCAAAGAAGCGACGCTTACAATTGATGAATTCGAGGCCTATTTTATCAATTTGCTAAAGGAATACATCAACACCCCGGTCAAACGATTCGGTGGGATGACGCCACTACAGAAATGGAAATCCTACTTCTTCGATACGGTGACTGGCGAACAGATCCGAGCGATCCCGACGCCACCGGAGGACCCCCAGTCGCTGCGGATCGAGCTTATGCCGTTCTTTGATAGGAAGCTCTCGCAAAAGGGGCTTCTTCTCGATCACATCCATTATGACAGCCCCCAGCTGACCGCGATCAAGCGGCGCTACGCTGCCGACCAACGGGTGCCGATGCGTATTCGCAGGGACCCGCGGGACATTTCGTATATCTACGTCATGGATCCGCTGGACAAAACCTACATCCAGGTCCCGTGGGTCAACCGCTCGCGCGAGCCAATCAATCTCTGGCAGCACCGAAAAATCCTCCGGATCAACCTCGCCAACGCTGTCAAAAATACAGAAGAAAATCAGATTCGAGCCCAAGAAGGCCGCAAGCAGCTTGTGCAGACTGCCGCCAAGAAAACGAAAAAGGCCCGTCGTGAGGTGGCGAATGCCCGTCACGGAATGAAAATGAGTGACGCGCAGAACCCCAAGATCTTCAACGATCCGATCCCCGCTTCCATCCAGGCCGCGCTGGCTATCCCCGACGAGGATCATGCCGAGAAGCCTTCTCCGCCTGCTGCAAAGCCAAAGTTTGATTTCGAGCTATGACCTTGGACCATCTTGATCCCGCTGTGCAGGCACTGGTCACCGAACCGATCGAAACCCGGATCTATCAGTTCTGGCCGCGGATCTTTGTGACCACCCCTACGGTCGAGTTGGTCTTCAAGGAGCTCGACAGACTGTTCCTGCGCGGTGATCAAGCCCGCTCACCCAATCTACTGATCTGGGGAGACTCCAACGTCGGCAAAACGGCGCTGCTCGAGCGATATGTCAGACGGAAGATGCAAAAAGCAGAGCAAGAAGGGGACGTACGACCAACTGGTTATGCGAACATCCCGGCGATCATGATCTCCATGCCGACCGACAACAATCGGACGGAGTTCTTCGAATTGATCCTCACGCGGCTTGGTCGCGCGTTCAACCCTTACGGCAGGAATGAGGCCCTGCCGGTGATGACTCGCCGATTGATGGAGGAGGTGGGCCTGCGTCTCGCGATTTTCGACGAGATCCACAACATCATCCCAACGAATGACGCCAAAGACGAAATGCTCCGGCAAATTAAGGAGCTGTCTAACAAGATCCGTCGGCCTATGGTCTTGTCCGGTACACGCGAGGCTTACAGCTTCATCTCTAGCAGCCGCGAGCTGACGGAACGCTTCTATGCTATCGAAATCCCGAAGGTCCAGAAAGGGAACGACTTCACAGCCTTCCTGAACACCATGGAGGCGATCATCCCACTCAAAAGGGCATCCCATCTTTCCGAAGATCGAATGGCCGAAATGCTCTACAATCTGTCGGAGGGGCTACCTGGCCGGCTCTCTGAGCTTCTGTTCCATGCCACCGTGGCGGCCGTAGAAACCAAAGTAGAGAGGATCACTGCAAAGAACCTTACGGAAACCATTTACGCGCAGAATATCATCGCAAGACAGGGAGCAGCCCGCACTCTGGCACCCGCACCTTATGAGTAATGTTCACGTCGCGTTTTGCTTTCAGACCACCTCCGCTTCCGGATGAACTTTTGTCGTCGTGGATCCAGAGGACCGCGACAGGGATGCTGTTCCTCCCTTATGCTTTCGTGCACACCTACTGGCAGTCGGAGCCTCCGGTTCTTAGCCGAGATATCGACCTGCTGGGGGATCCACGGGTCATCGCCGGTATGGCCGTCGGGACCGGAACGAACCCAGCGGTCGCAGCATCTACAACCCTCACAGCCTTTGATGGTCGCCTCTTCGCGGACTGCGGTGCACGAGGCATTTATCCATGGGTGTTGCCCGTGGGTGTACGCAATCGCGACCGTAAGCTGCCAGGGCAGCAATACTGCCCACACTGTCTCTCGAGCGACGAACGCCCGTATCTGCGCAAGCAATGGCGACTTGCGGTGATGTCCGTCTGCGTCGTCCACAGCCAGGTTCTCCTCGACCGCTGCAGCCGCTGCGCATCGCCCCTTATGCCATTCCGGTCGCGCGCGCTTCACGTCTGCTGGAACTGCAACCGCGATCTCCGTCATGCCAAAGGCCAACCGCCAAACCAGGACGCCATCCGGTTCAACGCGCTTGCAGACGACGCCCTGCATGCTGGATGGGGCCGCCTCGGCGCCTCGACGTTCCACTACAGCCCCATCCTGTTTAGCGTCCTGAGGCAGCTTGGACGGAACATCATCTCCGGGCCGAGATCACAGCGGCTCAGGACGGTACTCGGCCGACAAACGGATATCAGTGACAGACCGTTCAACTTCGAAGGCGGGCGCGAGGAGGTCGAGTTCCTCAGCTCCGCCGAACGCCACCGCATGCACGCCCTGATCATGGCCTTGGCAGACAACTGGCCTTACAATTACGTCAGCTCTATGTCCGAAGCCGGGATGTGGCATTCATGGGCCCTGCGCGACATGCGCAGCGTCCCGTTCGCGCTCAGAACAATTGTCGATCAGGGACTGCGGCCAAGAACCTACAGCCCGCCAGTTGAGGAAGTCAGGGCAGCGGCCCGCTATCTCGCCAAGCGCAGGATCGGTGTGAGCGGCCGCGACCTGCGGCGCCTGATCGGAGATAGCATTCACACCCAAGAAGCGCTGGCAACGATCGCTGCACCAACTCTTGCAGCCGAGCTAGAGCCCCCGGAGTTCGTCTCTCTTCCGCAGGACTGATCTGGCGACCTGATCAGGAGGGACGCTGTCCTGTCGATGACGAAACACACCGGCGCGCAGGTCCGTCCTCGCAACGGGCGGAGCACCGCCGGAAACGTTGCCCAAGGTGATCGGATCCTCCCGCAAAACACCTTCAGCTCGTGCAAGCATGATAATCAACTCATAAAGCGCAGCCGTGGGGAGACGTGGCCCGGCTGACCAAACAAGCAAAGCTGAACGCTCGCCGCCGGAGGTGAGGACCTCCGCATCGAACAGGTAGAGAACCCCCTCCCGCGAAGCGAGCGACATGACGGCGATGCGCCGCGCTATACCACCAGGCCTTATCCAGGACGGAAGTTTGTGAAGGTCACCGGTCGCCACCTGCCAAAGACCATCGCCACCGTCGTATAGGCTTGGCGGCGCCTCCAACCTAAAAATCGCCCTATCCAGAGTGGCTGCGAGTTTCACGGCGTCGATCAAATGCTGCATTCTCGACGTGATCCCACGTGGCTTGGTCATAGGCTGCAAGGACGCCCGGTCGATCCGGGCAGTGTCTCCATGCGGCGATCCTGTTGACGAGCCTTCGACCGCGACACTGCTCCCGGACTTGCGTCTGTAGTGTTTCACTGCGGACCGGCTGGGGTCGACGACAATGTCCGTCGGGACACCTTCAGGCTCCTCGTCCTCGACTGCAATGTATCTCGTCTCCAGCGATCGACTTGGTGCCACTCTCGATTTCAATACAGGCTCGCCGATCACAAGCTCGCCGTCGTTCACGATCTGCGCACTGACCCGTGAGGGTATGTCGCTGACCTGCTCGCGACGGTCGGGTACAAAGATCTTCACCCGGCTGACGCCCAGCTCGAACCGAGCGGCGCGAACCCTGGTGACGAGCAAGGGCTGGCGCACGGCCGCCCCGGAGGCCGAGATCCCCTGCTTCTTCAGCGCGACCTGCTCGAACTCAACGTCGCAGATCATCGGAACGTCTTGCGGGAAATACGTGTCCACGAATTGCGGGCTGTTCAAAAAGTCTCGCTGCGACAGTTTCTGGAAAACTGCCACGTAAGACCGATGTCGCTCAGGATCGCCGAGAATGACGGGTATTGGCGCTGATCGAGACCGAGGGTCAGAAAACCCTCGGCACGCCAGCACTCCGTCCACAACGCTGAAGCTCCCCGGGGAAAGGTCTACAAGACGACCCGACTCCGGTCGGTCAGGCAGCCCCAGGCCTTCGATCATATGCCGAAGCCACGGTCCACCCAGGCGGAAGACAGCCAAGAGCAGCTCGAGAACAGGAACGTAGGCCAACGAGCTACCGTCCAAGCGGACCGGAAAGTATCGCAGCCCCTCAAGGTCCGATATGGGATGTGTGGGCCGAGAGACCTTGCCCGTCAGAGGGAGGAAACCGGTTAGAGTGACGCTGAAGGGATTTGGATCGGCACGGGTCACAGTTGCTTGGCGCCATGTGCGCGGACCAGGTGACCGCTGGTCGACACTCGAGACTTTTTCTCCGTTGCGAACAATCGACCCCGGGCGCAAGCCGCTTAGCCACGAGACGTCAACGCGAACAATGCGGGTCTCTGGCGTTACATGTGGATCGATTTGACGCCACCCAGCCTCGGCCAAAAGAAGATCCGCGGCGACCTCTTGTGTATATAGCCCGCTTCGCCCAACCCGGCCCGCAGATATGACCTCCCATTCACGGCCGTCATGAGGCAAGGCATCAAACTTTACGACTGATGACGGCTGTTCGGTCAACGGTGAGGTCCTGAACGACGCTTCGGTCGTCGATACCTGAGCCCAATTGCTGGAGCATTAAAATCGTCGCTGCACAGGCACGAGCATATCTTGTGACAGCGACGGCTCCTACCAATTCTGGCCTGGAATCGGCGCCCAATGCCAAGACTGCCAAGGTACTCTAAATCGCAGACGCCATGCCTGCGGGCAAAACTGTTCGGGTTTCTAGGCGCTCGAAGGTTTTTCTCAAATGCGGAGATAGTTTCCTTTTTCCCGAAAGTTGTTCCTCACCGCGTTCGGACATGAGCGGCTGGAGTATTGTGGCTGCTTCTAATCGCGGTGCCATTCGCCCACTTGAGGGCGACGAATGAACGGCTTGAGGCGGGCCGCGAAGTTTATCGTCCATCTGACGTTGCCCCCAGTTTCTATCCAGCCTTGAGTTCGTCCCGGCGGTTGGATGAAGCGCTACCCGTTTCTAGGCCAGCCGGAGCTGGAAGCTTCCGGGGTTAGGGCTCATGCCGGCGGGAGTGCCGGAGAGCCATTCATCAGCGCGATCGGGGGCTTATTGCCAATGGCGCTGTGTGGCCGGACCTCGTTGTAGTCTCTACGCCAAGCCTCCATTTTCGATCGTGCGTCGTCAAGGCTCATGAACCAGTGGGTGTTCAGGCACTCCGCCCGGAACTTGCCATTGAACGACTCGATGAAGCCGTTGTCGGTCGGCTTGCCGGGCCGGGAGAAGTCGAGGATGACGCCCTTCTGATAGGCCCACAGATCGAGATCACGGCTGACGAACTCCGAGCCTTGGTCAACCCGGATCGTCGCTGGATAGCCGAGGGCAGCACAGACCCGTTCAAGGGTCAGCACCACGTCCTCGCCCCGGTAGCTGAACCGCGCATCCACCGCCGGTGAGAACCGGGAGAAGGTATCAACGATCGTCAGCACGCGGATCTTCCGCCCGGTCGCCAGTTGGTCGTGAACGAAGTCCATGGCCCAGGTCTCGTTCGTTCGCGTGGCCGCCCGGCGATCGTCCCGCAGCTTCGCCTTCACCCGGCGCTTGGGCACCTTGTTGCGCAATTGCAGCCCCAACTCCTTGTAAAGACGATAAATCCACTTCGGATTGACCGCCCATCCGTCTCTGCGCAGCAAGACGTGGACCCGGCGATAGCCGTACCGTACCCGCGTCTCACAGATCTCCTTGATGCGCTGCTTCAGCTCGGCCTGCGTGCCACGCTTCGACTTGTAGACGTAAAGACCCCGATCGATCCGAAGGGTGGCGCAGGCGCGCCTGGCCGACACCTTCCAATCACTGCGGACCTTGTCCACAAGCTCCCGCTTGCGCGCTGGCCTCAGAGCTTTTTTGCCGAAACGTCCTGGAGCATGGCCTTGTCCAGGGACAGGTCGGCGACGATCCGCTTCAGCTTGGCGTTCTCCTCCTCGAGCTGACGCAGCCGCTTCATCTCCGACGGCATCAACCCGGCATACTTCTTCCGCCAATTGTAAAAGGTGGCGTCGGAGATCCCCGCCTTCCGGCAGACCTCCGCGATCGGCGCACCGTCCTCCGCCTGCTTCAGCACGAAGGCGATCTGCGCCTCCGTGAACTTCGACGTCTTCATAGAACTCTCCTCGTCCCCGACACGGGGATCATAAGTGGAAAATCCCAGTTCAAACTGGCCTAAAAGGCCGGGAGCACGTCAGCGCTGGCAGCCTAATACCGCGCATGTATGCGCATGCCCAAGACATGGACGGGGCCGCCCCGATCTTGGTTATAACCAGGATTTTGCATCAGCTGATAGTTGGCAGCCATGAAGACGTTGTCCCGATACACCGGTAGTTCGTAATAGGCTTCCAGCAGCTTCTCCGAGCCGTAGCGAAGCGCCCCATCGCCGACGATTACCCCCGTCCCCCCAGCAGCGAGGAAGTTGCGATGGTAGCGGGATAGATCGTTCTGCGCCACAGCAATGCCTACCGCGTGGCCTGGCCGGTTCCACAATTCGCCCTTGAAGGAAAATCCGACCGAAACCGAACGATCGATCTGAGTAAACGCGAACGTCTCGGTCCGGCCATCACTCCAACTCGCTCTGAGGAATACACCGACGTTGTTGGCAAACTCCTGATCAATGAGGATCCCGTAACCCCACTTACGATTGCCGTAGCGCCTGGTCGTCGCCAGCGCCGCGTCTGGGTCGAGAGTGCCGAGCCCGCTGATGCTAAGCGCCTGCTCGAATTTGCCCATGTTACCGAGAGAGTAGAAGGCGAAGGGCTTGATGGCCCCCGGACGACCGAACCAGCGGTGCTGGTAGGCCAACTCGACAATGTGATTGAGGTTGTTAAGTCGCAAAGGCAGCTGCCCGCCATTCGGCTGCGATGGCAGCAGGAGGGCACCGTAGCGTATGGCGAGCGAAGGGTTAGGGATGACCTCAATGGCCACCCCCTGAGTGTAGCCTCTTACGTCGGCCGCAAAATCCCAGGCCGCGGACGACCAGATAGACCAGTTCCAGAACTGACGGCGCGTGTCGCCGGCGTATGAACTGGTCTGAAACATGTCCAAGGCTGCAAATTTGCCGACAGTCACCACTACTCGCCCTGTGGGCACATAGCCCGCGAGTTGATTGAAGTCACCAGGCCGCCATTCCGTTTCCGAGCCAAGCGCGAAGGTCTGCCTAACGAAGGCCCGGGCGACGGATAGGACGCCGACGCGGTTGCCGGCCTTCTGTGCATCCCCATTTGGGAAGCCAGCAATACCGAGAGTCTCACCCAAGCCGAAGCCCTGGAAATATTCTGGGTTGAAATAAAACTCGCCACCGGCCCAAGGCAGGCGAGCTCCAATAAACGCCGTGATGCTGGTCGTCTGGCGGACTTGTCCGCCCGCCGGGAGGCTGTTTTGCCCGTTGTAGGCCGCCCTGAAACTCGGGTACCCTTGGATGAATTCCGTCAGCTGTGCATTGAGCCTGATGTCCTCAGGCATTCGATCACCAGATGGCCAGGACCAACCTTGCGCTAGGACGGCCGGGGATACTGCAAGGAACGACCCGAGCAAAAGAGCGCACGCGGTCAGGCCACGGGGGAATAGTGTGGTCATGGCTCACCTCGTCACCGCCGTCTTTGGCGACGCCGTGAGCTTAATGAAGCTACTCGGGTCGCTGGGACGGCCAAGTTAATCGACTGTCACTGTCGCTCGGCATTTCCGGTCTCGTGGTCGCAGTCGCAGAAGACGGCCGCATGACGGTGCAGTGCATCGCTTGCATGTCGATGTCAACCGATGTGTGAAGCGCGAAGTTTCGCAACCATCAACGCGAACAGGTCGCCATCGCCAGCGTTTCAATAGTCACAACGAAAGCCGGTACGAAACCACTCGCCGCAACGGTAGCCCCCCGAGCCTGCGAGCGTTTTTTGGTCGAGGCCAGGGTTCTGTCGACCAAAAAGCGACGTTTGAGGTATGAATTATGTCGGCCATCGAACTGTGGCTCGTGACTCTTCAATTTGTCAGTGTGATTTACGAAGTGGAACGCAACTTCGAAACCGAGAACCGCGCGTATAGTGCAGGCAATACAAGAAGCGTCAGCAGCGTTGCGCTGATAAGCCCGCCTATAACCACCGTTGCGAGCGGCCGCTGCACTTCGGCTCCAGTGCCGGTCGCTACCGCCATGGGCATAAAGCCCAGAGAGGCGACGAGGGCCGTCATGATCACAGGTCGAAGACGAGTCATGGCGCCCATCTCAATTGCGGTTTGCACGGAATGCCCATCGCGCCTCAATTGCGCGATGTAACTGAGCATGACCAGGCTGTTCAGGACGGCGATCCCGGACAATGCGATAAAGCCAACCGCGGCAGACACCGAGAAAGGCATGCCCCGAAGCCACAGGGCGACAATGCCGCCAGTGAGCGCAAGCGGTACGGCACTGAACACAAGGAGTGCTTCGCGTGATGACCCGAGTGCGGTGAAGAGCAACAAAAAGATCATCAAAAAGCATGCGGGAACAACAACCATGAGGCGCTGTCTCGCAGCCTCCAGGTTTTCGAACTGACCTCCCCAACTCGCGTAGTAGCCGGGTGTGAAAGCGACCTCCCGGTCGATCCGGCGTTGGGCTTCATCGACCAAAGAGCCGATGTCGCGTCCGCGGACATTGGCGGTCACGACAACGCGCCGCTTCCCATTTTCCCTCGAGACCTGGTTCGGGCCCTCCGTGAGGTTGAAACGGGCGATCTCGCGGAGCGGAATGGAGGCGACACTGCCGGCCTGCCCTGTGTTCGGGAGGGGAATGGGCAGGTTCTCAAGAACGTCGATATCGCCTCTCAAGGCGTCGGCCAGCCGAACGATGATCGGGAACCGACGGTCTCCCTCAAAGACAAGACCCGCCTCACGACCTCCTACTGCGGCTCCAATTGTCTCCTGGACTGCAGCCATAGACAGATTGCGACGCGCAAGAGCGGTCCTGTCGATTCTGATCTCGAGGAACGGCAGGCCGGTAACCTCCTCGACTTTCACGTCTGCTGCTCCGGGTGTCTCCCGGAGAATCGCAGCGATCTGGTTGGCCGCACGAAGCATGGGTTCAAACTCTTCGCCGAAGACCTTGACAGCCAGATCGTCGCGCACGCCTGCAATCAGTTCGTTGAACCGCATCTGGATTGGCTGAGAGAAGCCAAAATTGGTTCCGATAAGCTGAGAAACAGCAGTCTCGATCTTCTTGATCAGCTCTTCCTTTGTCATGCTCGGATCGGGCCACTGAGAGTGTGGCTTGAGGATGATGTATGCATCGGAGGCGTTGGGTGGCATCGGATCGGCGGCAAGTTCCGGTGTTCCGGTCCGAGAAAACACGAATGACACCTCGGCAAAGCCGCTGATGATGCGTTCGACATCGCGCTGCATGCTATCGGATTGCGCAAGCGCCGTGCTCGGTATGCGCCGCGCTTCCATCACGATATTGCGCTCGTCCAGGGTTGGCGTGAATTCCTGGCCAAGTTTGCCGAACAACGCCGCGCTCAAGCCGACCAGAACAAGGGCAGGCAGGACGAACTTCACCGGTCCGGCAATTGCAGATGACAGCAGTGGTCGATAGGCGACTTTCACCCACCGTATCGCTGGATTTTCGACTTCGCTGACTTTCCCCGTAATCGCGATAGCAATCAGCGCGGGGACGAGCGTGAGCGACAAGCAGAAGGCGGCAACGAGTGCAATGATGACGGTCAGCGCCATCGGCTGGAACGTTTTGCCCTCGACGCCCGTGAAGGTCAGAAGCGGCAAATAGACCATGATGATGATCGCTTGCCCAAACACAGATGGGCGGATCATCTCCTTGGCTGAGGCCACCACCGTATCAAGCCGTTCCTCGAGATTGAGTATCCGCCCTTTCTCATGCTGCCGCTCGGCCAGGTGGCGCAAACTGTTTTCGGTGATGATCACGGCGCCATCGACGATCAGACCGAAATCCAGGGCACCGAGGCTCATGAGGTTGGCACTCATTTTCGCCTGGATCATGCCTGTTGCTGTGAGCAGCATCGACACTGGTATGATCAGTGCCGTAATGACAGCAGCCCTGATGTTCCCCAAGAGCAGGAACAAGACGACGATCACAAGGAAGGCACCTTCGGCCAGATTCTTTGAGACCGTCGCGATCGTCGCATCGACGAGCTCTGTTCGGCTCAGGACGGTGCGTGCGCGGATCCCCGGGGGAAGATTGCGATTGATCTGCTGCATTCGCGCATCTGCTGCGGCAGCGACAGTGCGACTGTTGCCACCGACAAGCATGAGAGCTGTCCCCAGCACGGCTTCATGGCCATTGACGCTGGCGCTGCCCGTCCGAATCTCCCGACCAATGACCACCTCGGCGATGTCGCGTACCCGAACGGGGATCCCATTGCGGGTGGTCACGACGATCTCACCGATCTCGGCCATATTTTCCACGCGCCCGCTGGCACGAACGATGACGCCTTCCCCGTTTCGCTCAACATAGTTCGCGCCGCGGCTCACATTGTTGGCCTCGATCGCAGTGGCGATATCGGAGAATGAAATACCAAGTCCGATCAGCCGCGAGGGATCGGGTCTGACATGGTACTGCTTGACGTAACCACCAACCGCATCCGCCCCGGCGACGCCAGGAACCGCACGCATCTGGGGACGGATGATCCAGTCCTGCACCGTGCGCAGATAGACGGTGCGCTGAAACTCATCGACCAGCCGCTGTCCTTCGGGGGTCAGATAAGTGCCGTCGGGTTGCCAGCCCGGCTTGCCGGCAACAACCGTTGTTTCTGCTGGGGGCACATATTCCACCGCCCACCAATAGATTTCACCCAGTCCGGTCGAAATGGGGCCCATTCGGACTTCGACGCCTGGTGGCAAATTTTGCTTGGCTTCTGTCAGCCTTTCACTGACCTGCTGCCGGGCAAAATAAACATCCACCTTGTCAGAGAAGACCGCCGTGATCTGCGCAAACCCATTGCGGGAAAACGAGCGGGTCGCTTCCAGTCCAGGAGTTCCAGCGAGCGCCGATTCGATTAGGAATGTAGCCTGCTTTTCCACCTCCACAGGCGTTAGGGCTGGTGCGATGAGGTTGATCTGAACCTGGTTGTTGGTGACGTCCGGCACGGCATCGATCGGCAATCGCAGGAGGGACCATGCCCCCACGGCCGAAGCCAGAAGCGTCAGAAAGACCACCAGCCAGCGCTGACGAACGGAGAATTCCAGGATGCGCGCGATCATGGCAGGCCTCAATCCTGCATCCGCGAGCGGCCGATTTCAGCCTTGAGGACGAACGTATTGGCTACAGCGATCTCTTCGCCGGCCTGGAGCCCTGCTGTGATCTCGATAATGCGGTGGTCTTGGGCTCCAACCGTAACGCTTCGCTTCTCGAAGCCCCCTGGGACCCGCACAAACACAACGGTCTCGCCACCAATCGTCTGTAGAGCAGCATGCGGCACCCCGATCGGCACGTCAGCATCGCTGATGATCACGTCGGCAGTTACAAACGTGCCAGGGCGCCAGACATCGTCGGGGTTCGGGATTTCAGCCACAACGCGGGCTTGGCGGGTGTTTTGATCAAGAAGCGGACTGACGAACGCGATCTTGCCCTCCTGCTGGCCAGCCGCGCTTCCCATGGTCGCAATTGCTGCCACACGCTGACCCGACCGAAGTTGAGGCAGGTCTGGTAGCGACACCGCAAGCTCGATCCAGACAGTCGACAAGTCTGCAATCGTGTAAATTTCCGTCGGGTCATTCTGCTGGCCAACAGATGCGCCGACATCAACGCGTCTCTCGACGACCCGCCCGCCCGCAAGAGCAAGGACCGGATATTGGCGAAGGCGAGACACACTCTCCGTTGCCACATCACCCGGGGCGGGGACTGAGACATCATTGGGGTCAAGGCCGAGAGCCAGTAGTTTCTGGCGAGCGAGATCGTGGCGCAGCTGCGCCTCCTGATAGGTCGCCCTTGCCTGAATGTACTGCTGCTCTGCCGTGACGCGCCGTTCCCAAAGGGACTGGGTCCGCTCATATGCAAGGCGCTGAAGCGTAAGGTTCACTCCGGACGCGAGAAATTCGCTCCGCACATCAGCGATCTCGCGGCTATCGATGACCGCGACCACTTCACCACGCTGGACCGTATCGCCGAGCCGCTTGCGAAGCTCTGATATTGTTCCGGCGACCTTGACCGGAACGCGCGTGATGCGATCTCCCGCCGGAACTATGGTGCCAGTCACCGAAATATGCCGCTGCAGTTGTTCCGCGCGCGCAGGAGCGGTCGGAATGCGAGCCAACGCGATCCGCTCATCGCTGAGCTTGAGGATGTTGGTTTCCTGGCGGTCCGGGCCTGCCTCGACCTGCCTTTGCGGCTGCGTCCCGGCAACCGGCTCTGCGGGCGGCATCGACGGTAGCCGAAGAACCTTCGCCGCTCGCAGGAGAGCGGCCGAAACCGGTGGCAGGAGACTGGCGGACACTGCCCCAATTAGCAGCGCTATACCAAACCCGGTGATACGGCCTATCATTTTGCAAAGCTCCGGAACTGCCGCCTGTCTTGCAGCTCAACGAATGTCGGGCGGTGACTGGTGGTTGCCTTAGCAACTAGGCGATCAACTCGGCGGCGCCTGCAGGATACGGTAAAGATCGATTACCGCGTCGGAGAACGCACGATCTCTATGATCACGGCAGTATTGTTTTAGGAATTCGACCTGCGCATCGAGATTTAGACGCTCCGGAAGTAAATCCAGTCCAACGTCCTTGCCCTCAGGAGCTCGCATAAGTGCGCCGCTCATGAACCCCTGCGCCCACGCAACATAGTCACGGATCATTTGGCCATTGCTTTGGATATCTTGATTAAATATATTGCAAGTCTGTGCACCTATGCCGACAATTTTAACGTAATAATTATTTGAGGATTGCGATTGTCCCGCAGCCTTCTGTATAAAGCAAATCGACAGAAATATACTAGCGCAGATCGCAAAGCGAGAAGCTGCGAATTGAGCCATGAGACGTTTTCCTTGCTCGTCAACTTGCAATCATAAATCTGGATCTTCGGTCACAAGCGATTTTCTCCTCGCGTCGTCACACCGATCACCGTCCACAGGATCTGGCGAGTGCCGGTCAATTTTGTCCATAAACCTCGGCAGATATCTCTAAACCAAAGGCTTAGGGCTCCTACGAAGTCGCGCAAACCGAGGTTTTTGATGGAGATTTCGGATGTTCGGCAAACTCGTTCCTCGCCGATTGCCGTAAGGATTTGCAGCGACACCGGATGAACCTCCGCATAAGCAGGCGCGCGAAGCCGACTGACTTGATCTAGCGGTCAGACAGTTCTAAAAAATCGTCGAGGATGACGCTCATGAGCTCCGGCCGGGAACGGACGGAAGCCTTCCGGAAAATCGTCGAGGACTGCGCTTTTACCGTACCTACGGCAGTGTTTCTCGCCTCGGCGATTTCAGCCAGTGGCAGGCCCTTTAGGAGCAGGATCGCGACATCGCGTTCGGCGGCGGTCAATGCCCATTTTTTGCATTTGTCGTCGAAAATGTCCCGAAAGTCCTTGCGCACCGCCTCAAGTTTGGATCTCGCGTCGTCTATTTGCAGCCGCGCTAGTTTAAGTCGCCCCAGGATGTTCAGGAACGCGTATATAAGACAAAGGACCGCAATGATTTCGAGAGCAAAATGTGCAGTATCATAGGTTGTAAATATAAACTCACCGTTCGATATTCTGACAACATCGAGAGTTATATCAAGCGTAAAAAACATAACACACGCGATCATCGATATCGCGCCAATATAATGTGAATTTTGGGAAACTAGGAAACCACGCAATTTGGCTCTAGTGGCGGCATACGTAGCAGAAGAGAACATCTGATTGCTTGTCTCACTCATGTGTCCATCTTTCGGATTTTGTTGCACGGCGTTACACCGCGTACATCGGTCGAGAGATGTATCGCGGGCTGCGGACGCGAATTGGTTCTCCGCTCAATCGCCGTGCGGATCGCAAAGCCCCTGACGCTTACACCTCTGCTAAAGGCGTATGTGACGGTTTAAATCCCTCTACGCTTGGTGCCGTACTCTGAACCAGCCCCCTAATTGCCCGGACACGACCCACGCTTAAGATAAGGGTTAGGAGTAATGTCGTGCGCATGACTGGTTCTTATCCGAAGAGTGAGGTCCTTCCCGGACCACAGCGCCGGCGCCGATGGACGGTGACGGAGAAGCTGGAGATGGTCGCCGAGACCAATGAGCCGGGCTCGTCGGTGAGCCTGGTGGCCCGCCGTCACGGTGTATCGCCCAACCAGCTCTTCACCTGGCGGCGGCTTGCCGAGCAAGGCGCTCTGACGGCAACGCGGGCCGAGGAGGAG
>NZ_PZZL01000014.1 GCF_003046185.1 Phreatobacter oligotrophus | reverse complement strand
AACTCGAAGGTCAGCAGCGCCACCGAATAGCGGGTGACGGAGCGCATGTGGACGAGGTTGGGAATGCCACGCGCGGCGATCTCGATGGGCGCGGTGACACGGCTTTCGAGCTCCTCCGGCGTCAGGCCGGCGGCGCGCATGGAGACGAGCACCTGCGTCGGCGCGACATCGGGGAACGCGTCGATGGGCAGCTTCAGATAGGCGTTGGCGCCCCAGGCGACGAGCGCGATGGCGGCAATGAAAGCGATGAGGCGCTGGCGCAGGGCCAGCTCGGTCAGGCGTCCGAGCATGGCCTCACTCCTCCCCGGTCTCGGAGAGTTCGGCGACGAGGGCGAGGAGGCCGCGGGTGGCGATCTCGGTGCCCGGCGGAAGGTCGGCGCGGAACGCCACGCCGCGCGCCGTCTCGGCGACGACCTGCACCGGCACGGCGAGGAAGCCGCTGGCATTGCGGGTGAAGACCCAGGTCCGGTCGCGATGGCGCACCACGCCTGAGGGCGGCGCCAGCCACTGGGCCAGCCCGCTCTGCTCCACACGGACGGAGACGTTCACGGCGAGGCCAGGCCTCACGCTGCCGCCATTGGTGTCGACCTCGGCAACCACCGCGACCGACTGGGTCGCGGCATCGACGGTCCGGCCGATGCGGATGACGCGGCCCTGCGCCCCTTGGGTCGGCAGGATGACGCGGGAGCCGACCTGCAAGGCGCCGAGGCGCGTCGCCGGTACCTGGATATTGACCCAGAGCGGGCTGAGGTCGGCAATAGTGAAGATCGGCGACGACGCGACGACACGCTCGCCGGCGCTGGCGTGACGAATGGTCACGACGCCGTCCATCGGCGCGCGCATCTCCAGGGAGGCCATCAGCCGGCGCGTCCGCCGCAGCGTCTCGACGCCCTCATCCGCCATGCCGATGAGCTTCAGCAGCTGGATCTGCTCGTCGAGCTTCGCAGCGGCATTCGTCGCCTCGGTCTCGGCGACGCGCAGGTCGCGCTCGGGGATCACCCGGCTTTCATGGAGCGAGCGGGAGCGGCGCAGCCGGTCCTGGGCGAGGCTCTCGTCGGCAATGGCGGTGAGGAAACCGCGCTGCGCCTCGATCAGCTCGGGCGAGCGCATGGTGGCGATGACCTGGCCCTTTCGCACGGCCTCGTCCGGGGCCACGAGCACGGTTTCGACGAGGCCCGCGGCGGGGGCGGCGACCACCCGGATCTGCTGGGGCGGAACGGCCACCATGCCGGGGAACGACAGGTCGGTGGCCCCGGATTCCGGCTGGATGGGGCTCAACTGGATGCCGGCGGCGCGCACCGCCCGTTCATCGATGGACAGGGGCACGGGCCGGAGGGCCGTAGATGACTCAAGGGCTGCGGCGCGGCCCGTGGGGATGACGGACAGGGCGATGAGCAGCGAGGCTGCGGCAGGTCGAAGGAACAGACGGGTCATGGCTTTGCAAACGGTGAGAGGCGCCCGCCGCGGTGCGGGGGCGATCGGGAAGGTCGGGGTGAGGGAAGCGGGTCAGGCGCGGCGATGACCAGGGGGCGGTGGCCGATGCGGCACACGGCCCCTTGCCGGTTCACGGGCCAGGGAGCTCCCAGCGGGCACGTCAGGCTCACGCGGGGCGTCAGAACGAGTTCGGTCAGTCATGGTCTTGCCAATCGGACCGGCGCAGAAAGGTCGTCAGGTCGCGACATCGCGAGATCGCCGGATGATCTCGCCAGAGGGGCCCGCGCCTCCATGCGCATGAACCATGCGCAATATATCAAAGGCTTTAAATCGCTAGGTCGTAGTCTCCACTGCTCAAGCGAGGCCTTAAAAAACCGGCATGCGCCTCGCCCGCAAAAATAAAACCAAACGTAAAGGATTTATTGATGCACGAAGCGATGACGACACTGAAGCAAATCAGCCGATCAAGGCGTGTGCACCATCTACGCGATGAGATATTCGTTGATCAGATGGCAGTTTGTCGCATAGCGGTAAAATAATACGTAGGAACGTTCACATCTTCGGGAATGAGAGCCGTCTAATTCGCCAGTTTCGAAGCGGTGACCATCAGGGTCACGACAAGGCCATCAGGCTCCCAGGCATAGTCGATGGAGCCGCCGAGATGGCCGTTGACGCTCCGCGTCACCAGCTGGCCCCCGTAGCCGCCATTGGTGGGGCGATCGACGCGGGGGCCTCCCCGCTCCAGCCAGACGATCTTGAGCTTGTCGCCCTCCAGCGCGCCGGACAGATCGAGCGTGCCCGTGTCCGATGACAGCGCCCCGTACTTCACGGAATTGGTCGCCAGCTCGTGCAGGACGAGCGCGAGGGTGGTCGCGGCGCCCTCGCCGACGCCCATGCGCGGCACCGCCACCCGGATGCGGCCGCTGAAGGCGCCGAGGTCCTCGTAAGGCGACAGCAGGATCACCAGCAGATCACCGAGCAGGGCTGCCTTGCCCTGGTGGCCGGGAAGCGGGCGGACGAGATCATGCGCCCGCCCGAGCGCCGTCAGGCGGCTGGTCAGGTCCTTCGCCATGTCGGCCGCCGTGGTGCAGGACCGCGAGGCGATCTGGGTGAGCCCCGAGGCGATGGCCAGCAGGTTCTTCACCCGATGGCTCATCTCGCCGGCGAGGAGCTCGTGGCCCTCTTCGGCCTGCTTGCGCCCGGTCACGTCGAGGAAGATGCCGTACATGAACCCCTGGTGCATGCCGATATCGCTGCCAAGGCCGCGGGCCGATATCCAGCGGATCTCGTCGCCGATCATGATGCGGAAGTCGGTCTCGTAGGAGCCCTCGATGCCGCGCGTCGCCGCGAAGGCGGCGCGCACGCGGTCCCTGTCGGCGGGGTGGATGCGGGCTGAGAGATCCTCGAAGCGCAGGGCGTCCGTGGGCTCGACGGCCCACATCACGAAACCCTGCTCGTCCATGTCGAAGCGGTCGTCGGCGACGTGCCAGGACCACAGCGAGACCCCCGCGGCCTGGATGGCGCGGCGCAGGCTGTCGGGCGTCCAGGAGCTCAGCGACATGGGGCAGCCGACAGGTTGTGAAGCTTGGCAGGTTACACCGATTTTATGCGCGGGATGCGTTTTTCTATGCGCACGACGCGCCGGCCGCAACCGAGCCCGGTTACCGCATCAGGCCGGCGGCCCTCAGCGCATCCTCGATGATCTTGCCGACGCCCCCGGTCGCCGAGGGAGGTGTCCACTGCGGAACGGATCGGTCAGCAAAGGGACGGCCCGGGGACAGGGAGGGTGTGACGCTCTCGCTGGGGGCGGAGGAGGACTGCACGGTCTCGGCTGTCGTCAATTGCCAGAAGCGCGCGATATGGAGCGTCGAGGAGATCCCGGCATCGAGCATGAAGGGCCCCGTGCTGCCGAGGCCGCCGGCGCCGTCGAGCGGCGCGCCATGGCCCATGCCGGCAATGCTGAACGCCTCGATCCGCGGCGACCCTGCCGCGTCGTGCCAGACGCGGCGGGTATGCGGGCCGAGACTGGTCTGCGCGGCGTCGACCTGTTCGACGCCATGCAAGCGGCTCCATTGCGCGACGAGGGCATCCATGTTGGCGGGTGCCACGGTCATGTCCGCGGCCCCATGCCACAGCGACAGCGTCGGCCAGGGGCCCGGATGGCTGGAGGCCTGCCGCACCTTGCTCTCGAGGTCGCGCCGCGCGGGCAGCCCATGGCCGCGCATCCGGTCGAAAGCCTCGGGCACGGACGCGGCGGAACCGAAGGGGAGCCCCGCAATGATCGCGCCGCTCGCGAAGAGTTCGGGATAGGTGGCGAGCATGGCGGCCGCCATGGCGCCGCCGGCGGAGAGGCCGGTGACGAAGACCCGGTCCCGGTCCAGCCCGTGAAGGCTGATCATGGTGCGGATCATCCGGGCGATCGACAGCGCCTCGCCGGACTCTCGCGCGACATCGCCAGGAGCGAACCAGTTGAAGCAGAGATTGGGATTGTTCGACCGCTGCTGCTCGGGAAACAGAACGGCAAAGCGCTCCAGGTCCGCCAGCCGGGACCAGCCCGTGCCGTGATCGTAGTCGGCGGCGGTCTGCGTGCAGCCGTGGAGTGCGACGACCAGCGGCGCCCCGGCCGGCAAGCCCTCGGGGACGTAGCAGAAGGCGGCCAGATCCCCGGGATTGGCGCCAAAGCCGCCCAGCGCGGTGAGGCGGGAGGGGACGGCCGGGTGCAGCGAGGGCTGCCCGCGGGCCGTCTTCAACCGGCTGATCAGATCGGAAAGGGAACGCATCGCAAGCTGTCCTCGTCGGTCATGCCGACTCAGCGATGACGACCATCAACCCATGGGGCAGGCACATGTTGCATCGCAGCATCAAAATGCCTGCCGTGCAAGGAGCCCGCCAAAGATCGTGCGCGGGTTCACTCCCGCTGCGGCGGGCAAACGCCCCATGTCAGGCACGGCGACTGGGCTAACGCCACGTTCCGCCCCACATAGCGCCGGCAGGACCATTCCGCTATGGTCCGGCCAACCTTACAGGACCTGGCCATGTCAGCAGCCGCCCAGACCGATTTCGGATTCCGCCGCGTCGACCTCGACGCCAAGCAAGACCTCGTGGACGACGTCTTCCACAAGGTCGCGGCGCGCTATGACCTGATGAACGACATGATGTCGGCCGGCCTCCACCGCGTCTGGAAGGACGTGATGGTGACACGGCTCGGTCTGTCGAAGACGCGGCCCTTCCGCCACCTCGATGTGGCCGGCGGCACGGGCGACGTCGCCTTCAAGGTGGTCGGTGCCGGCGAGCGCGCCACCGCCACCGTCTGCGACATCAACGGCGAGATGCTGAAGGTCGGCCAGGGCCGCGCCGACAAGCGCGGCCTGTCGGACCGCGTCACCTTCGTCCAGGGCAATGCCGAGGACCTGCCGTTCCCCTCCTCGCATTTCGACGGCTACACCATCGCCTTCGGCATCCGGAACGTGCCGCGCATCCAGAAGGCGCTCGACGAGGCCTATCGCGTGCTGCGCCCCGGCGGCCGGCTCCTGGTGCTGGAATTCTCGCCCGACGTGGTGCCCGGCCTCGACCGCGTCTACGACGCCTATTCGTTCACGGTGATCCCGCCCATGGGCCGCATGGTCACCGGCGATGCCCAGCCCTACCAGTATCTCGTCGAATCCATCCGCAAGTTCCCGCGCAACGACGTCTTCGCCGGCATGATCGCCAAGGCCGGCTTCTCGCGCGTCGAGGTCACGCCGATGACCGGCGGCATCGCCTGCCTCTCCGGCGGCTGGAAGATCTGACGCCGTGATCGCAGGTCTTCTCCATGCCATCCGCCTGGGGCGGGCCGGCTTCGTCTTCGCCCGCGAGGGCGTCCTCGCCCTTGTCGATCCCGCGGCGCTGCCGCCGCCGGCCCGGCTCGGCCTGCGCATCGCCCGCCTCATCGAGCGCCGCCGCGCCGGCACGCGCTCGGATCGCCTCACCGCCGCCCTCACCCGCCTCGGCCCGACCTATGTGAAGCTCGGCCAGTTCCTCTCGACCCGGCCGGACGTGGTCGGCCCGCTCATCGCGCGGGACCTCGAAAGCCTGCAGGACAAGGTGCCGCCCTTCGACCAGGCGACCGCCGAAGCCATCGTCGCCGAGACCCTCGGCGAGCCGGTCGCCTCCGCCTTCATCGCCTTCGGCCCGCCGATCGCCGCCGCCTCCATCGCCCAGGTCCATAAGGCCCGGGTGCGCGACGGCGAGGTGGAGCGCGACGTGGCGGTGAAGATCCTGCGGCCGAACGTGGCGGACCGCTTCCGCGCCGATCTCGCCGACTACTACTTCGCCGCCCATCTCGCCGAGCGCCTCGTGCCGGCAAGCCGCCGCCTCAAACCCCTCGGCATCGTCGACACCCTCGCCCGTTCCATGGCCATCGAGCTTGATCTGAGGCTCGAGGCGGCCGCGGCATCCGAAATGGCGGAGCGGACCAAGGACGATCCCGGCTTCCGCGTGCCCTCGGTCGACTGGAACCGCACCGGGCGCTCCGTCCTCACCACCGAATGGATCGACGGGCTGAAGCTGGGCGATCGTGCGGGCCTCGACGCCGCCGGCATCGATGCGCGGGCGCTTGGCCAGATCGTCATCCAGAGCTTCCTGCGCCATGCGCTGCGCGACGGCTTCTTCCATGCCGACATGCACCAGGGCAATCTGTTCGCCGACCGCGATGGCAATCTCGTCGCCGTCGATTTCGGCATCATGGGCCGCATCGGCCCGAAGGAGCGCCGTTTCCTCGCCGAGATCCTGCTGGGCTTCATCACCAAGCAGTATCGCCGCGTCGCCGAGGTGCATTTCGAAGCCGGCTATGTGCCGGCCCACCATTCCATCGATGAGTTCGCACAGGCCATCCGCGCCATCGGCGAGCCGATCCATTCGCGCACCGCCGACCAGATTTCCATGGCGAAGCTCCTGTCCCTGCTCTTCGAGGTGACGGCGATCTTCGACATGAAGACCCGCACGGAGCTGATCCTGCTGCAGAAGACCATGGTGGTCGTCGAGGGCGTCGCCCGCTCGCTCGATCCGCGGCTCGACATCTGGACCAGCTCGGAGCCTGTGGTGCGCGAGTGGATCACCCGCAATCTCGGTCCGGTCGGGCGCATCGAGGAGGCGGGCGCCGGCGTCCGCGAGGTCGGGCGCGTCATCGCCGAGGCGCCGGCCCTGCTGACGCGCGCCGCCATGCTGTCGGAGCGCATCGACGAATTGACCCGCGAGGGCTTCGTGCTCGCCCCGGACTCGCTCAAGGGCATTGGCGAGGCCGAGGCCCGCCGCAACCGCTCCTCGACGGTGGCGCTGTGGATCATCGCCGCGCTGCTGGCGGCGAACCTGATCTGGGGGTGAGCCATCCGGAGAAGTGGTGCGGCTGGCAGGCCCCACCCGCACCCTCCCCTTCTCGCATTGCTCGAAGGAGAGGGGGACCATGACGTCCCACCTTCTTCATGGTCGGTCGCGCCTGGCCCCGCCGTTGCGAACAAGGCGGGAGCTGGTAGTCCCCCTCCCCGCGCAGCGGGGAGGGTGAGGGTGGGGCATTCCAGGGTCCCTAACCCCCGAAATACCGATCAATGATCCGCCGGTAGATCGCCGTCAGCGCCACCAGATCCTCGACCCCCACCCGCTCGTCCACCGCGTGCATGGTCTGGCCGACAAGGCCGAACTCGATCACCGGGCAATAGTCCTTGATGAACCGCGCGTCCGACGTGCCGCCGGTGGTCGACAGTTCCGGGCTTCGTCCGGTGACCTCGGCAATGGTCTCGGCGACCATCTCGACGAAGGGGCCGGGCTTGGTGATGAAGCTCTGCGAATTGCCTCGCGCGTAGCTGACCGACGGCGTGATGCCCGGCCGCGCCGCCTCGGCCACGACGGCCTCGATCCGCGCCTTCAGGCTGTCGAGCGTATGCTCGTCGTTGAAGCGGATGTTGAACCGGGCGGTCGCCGCCTGCGGGATGACATTGGTCGCGCCATTGCCGACATCGATGGAGGTGATCTCCAGGTTCGAGGGCTGGAAATGGGCGTTGCCCGCATCGAGCGGCTCGGCGGTCAGCCGGTTGAGGATCGCCAGAAGGACGGGGATCGGGTTGGCCGCCCGCTGCGGATAGGCGACATGCCCCTGTCGGCCCCCGACCGTGACGATGGCCGAGAGCGAGCCGCGCCGGCCGATCTTGATCATGTCGCCGAGGGCCTCGGGATTGCTCGGCTCGCCGACGATGCAATGGTCGAAGCGCTCGCCGCGCTGATGCGCCCAGGCGATGAGCTTCTCCGTGCCGTTGACCGAGGGGCCTTCCTCGTCGCCGGTGATGAGGAAGCTGATCGAGCCCTTCGGCTTGCCGCCCTCGGCGGCCACATGGTCCAGCGCCGCTGCGAGGAAGCAGGCGATGCCGCCCTTCATGTCCACTGCGCCACGGCCATAGAGCTGGCCGTCGACGATCTCGCCGGCAAAGGGCCCGTGGCGCCACTGGCCGGCATCGCCGGGTGGCACCACGTCGGTATGGCCGGCAAAGGTCAGGTGCGGGCCCTCGGTGCCGATGCGGGCATAGAGGTTGTCCACGTCCGGCGTGCCCGGCTCGGAGAAGGTGACGCGCTCGACCGTGAAGCCGGCAGGCTTCAGGACGCTTTCGAGGAAGGCGAGGGCACCGCCCTCCGCCGGTGTGACGGAGGGGCACTGGATGAGGGCGCGCGCCAGCGCGACCGGATCGGATGTCATGTCTGAGGAACTTCCAGGGGATCGGGGCCATAGCGGTTCGGGCCGCGGGTGCCCTGGAAGAAGCCGAGATCGACCAGCGCCCAGAGGCCCGCCAACGCGATGGCGATGGAGAAGAGATTGGCGAGCAGGCTCTGCCCGCCCATGGTCATCGGCAGCACGATGGCCTGGAGCTGGAAGGCGATGTTGAGCGCCGTCAGGGCCTGGACATAGGTCTGCGGGTAGTCGCGGTCGTTCGAGCGCTTCACCATGAGGAAATAGCCCGGCAGGGCCATGGCGAGGCCGGCGAGACCGATGAGGATGATCGCGCCCCACATGCCGCCGATCATCGAGCCGATCGCGCCCAGAACCACGCTGAGCACGATATTGGCGACGATCAGGATGGCGATGCCGATCCAGAAGTCACGGCGGGGAATGCGGCCATCGCCGTTCAGGAAAAGATATTGAAAGTCCATGGGTCTGCCTCGGGTCTGACACTGCCGGAAACGCCACCCGTGCCAAGGGTGGCCGGTGGCGCCCGCAAGGTCAACGCCGAAGGTTTCCGCCCCATGTCGCCCACCGGGGCCTCGTCGCACAGGTCAGGCGAGCGGGTCGGGCCCATGGGCGTTGGGGCCCTCCTGCCCGCGCAGGAGGCCAAGGTCGATGACGAGGACGATCAGGGCGATGAGCACCCACAGCCCGAGGATCGACAGCACGGGTCCGACAGGGCCCGAGGAATCGAGATAGCCGAGCACCTGCAGCACCGTCACGAGGAAGGCGGGGAGGAACAGGAAGAGCAGGTAGAGGTCGGAATGGCCGCGATCGTGGGCCCGTTTGATGGCGAGCGCCAGCGAGGGATAGAGGAAGGCGAGCCCCACCACCGCCGCGGCGGGATTGCCGCCGAGGCTCAGGGCCACGCGATCGGCCAGATAGGCCACGATGTTGAGAGCCGCGGCGGCGATCCAGAACGGCAGCCGCGGAATGCGCCCCTCGAAGGAGAGCAGGAGATAGGACCAGACGGCGGGGACCGCCCAGACCTTCCGGCTCGTCCAGTCGAAGCGGGCCACGGGACCTGCCGCCTCAGTCGCGCAGCAGTTCGTTGATGCCGGTCTTGGAGCGGGTCTTCTCGTCCACCGTCTTGACGATGACGGCGCAATAGGTCGACGGGCCCCAGTTCTCGCCCGGCAGCGCCTTGCCCGGCAGGTTGCCGGAGACGACGACCGAATAGGGGGGCACGCGCCCGACATGGATCTCGCCGGTCTGGCGGTCGACGATCTTGGTCGAGGCCGAGAGATAGACGCCCATCGAGATCACCGAGCCCTGGCCGACGACGACGCCCTCGACCACCTCGGAGCGCGCGCCGATGAAGCAGTTGTCCTCGATGATCGTCGGGTTCGCCTGCAGCGGCTCCAGCACGCCGCCGATGCCGACGCCGCCGGAGAGGTGCACGTTCTTGCCGATCTGGGCGCAGGACCCGACCGTCGCCCAGGTGTCGACCATCGTGCCCTCGTCGACATAGGCGCCGAGATTCACGAAGGAGGGCATCAGCACGACATTCCTGGCGATGAAGGCCGAGCGGCGCACGACGCAGTTCGGCACGGCGCGGAAGCCGGCGCGGGAGAATTCGGGGGCGCCCCAGCCGTCGAACTTCGAGGGCACCTTGTCCCACCAGGATGAGCCGCCCGGGCCGCCGGCAATGGTGGTCATGTCGTTGAGGCGGAAGGACAGCAGCACCGCCTTCTTCAGCCACTGGTGCACGACCCACTCGCCGGTCTCCTTCGAGGCAACGCGCAGCGTGCCGGCATCGAGCAGGTCGAGGGCGGTGTCGACGGCCTCGCGGATCTCGCCCTTGGTCGCCGCCGTCACCTCGGCGCGGTTCTCGAAGGCGGTCTCGATGACGGACTGGAGCTGGGCGTGGGACATGGTGCGGGTTCCGCGGGAGGCCAGGATCGGTCGCGCCTTGTCCCCGTGCCTTGGGGTCCTGTCAAGCGAGGCGGTGACGCGCACATGCCGGCTGCGACGGCAGGCCATGGCGCGATGCGCCCTCCATCCTGTATGAGGAGCGCCGGAAGCGGGCCGATATCGAGTGCGGCAACCGCATCATGCGAGAGATCGTTGTACCTCGAGATAGCGATTATCCTGGTCTTGACCGTCGTCAACGGCGTCCTGGCCATGTCCGAACTGGCGGTGGTCTCCTCCCGCCCCGCGCGTCTCAAGGTGCTGAGCGAACAGGGTAGCCGCGGTGCCGGCACCGCCCTCCGGCTGGCCGAGCATCCCGGCCGCTTCCTCTCCACCGTCCAGATCGGCATCACCCTCGTCGGCGTGCTCTCTGGCGCCTTCTCGGGCGCGACCCTCGGCGTGCGCGCGAGCGACGGCCTGCAGGAGCTCGGCCTCTCGCAGAACATCGCGGAATGGCTCGGCGTCGGCGCGGTGGTCATCCTCATCACCTATCTGTCGCTGATCATCGGCGAACTGGTTCCCAAGCAGGTCGCCCTGCGCGACCCCGAGCGCATCGCTGTGATGGTGGCCCCGGCCATGTCGCTGCTGTCGCGCGTCGCCGCTCCACTCGTCTGGCTCCTCGACAATTCCGGCCGCCTGGTCCTGACGCTCCTCGGCCAGCGTGGCGAGAGCGGCGAGAAGGTCACCGAGGAGGAGGTGAAGACCATCATCGCCGAGGCGGAGACCGCCGGCGTGATCGAGCGCGACGAGGGCGAGATGATCGCCGGCGTCATGCGCCTTGCCGACCGCACCGCCAACGCGCTGATGACGCCCCGTCGCGAGGTGGAGGTCATCAATCTTGCCGAGCCGCTGGACACCATCCGCCAGCGCGCCGTGGCGACGCGCCGTTCGCGCCTGCCCGTGCAGGACGGCGATTCCGATTCCATCGTCGGCATCATCCTCGCCAAGGACCTGCTGGAGGCCTTCGGCGCCCGGGGCCGCCCGGACATGGCCAGCCTCATCCAGGACGTGCCGGTGGTGCTGGACCGCACGCCGGCCCTCGACGTGCTCAGGGCGCTGCGCGCCTCCAACGCCCACATGGTGCTGGTCTTCGACGAGTACGGCCATTTCGAGGGCTTGATCACCGCCAACGACGTGCTCGAGGCCATTGTCGGCGCCCTGCCCGACGAGGCGGACGAGGAGCCCGCGGTGGTCGCCCGCGCCGACGGCTCGCTGCTGGTGGCTGGCTGGATGGCGGCGGACGAATTCGCCGCCCAGTTCGGCGTCGCCATGGACCGCGATGCGGATTTCCACACCGTGGCCGGCTTCGTGCTGCATGAGATGCAGCGCCTGCCGCAGGTGGGCGAGGCCTTCGACAAGGGCGGCTGGCGCTTCGAGGTGATCGACCTGGACGGCCGCCGCATCGACAAGATCCTCGCAACCCGCATCGGCTGATCCGCACGCTGATTTTGCATGACTGCAAGAATCCACTTGCCGCTCTCGCATCAGCCGGGCGGCAGGCGCATGTTTTGGGACGACGCGGCGCGCAGCCGCAAACGATCCGAGGAGCATGACCATGACCACCGCCACTGCCGCCCCTCTCGTCCCCACGGAGAGCCCGCCGCGCCCCGTCGCCGCCGGCACCCGCATCGGCCATGTCCACCTGAAGGTGGCCGATCTCGACCGTTCGCTCGCCTTCTACCGCGACGTCCTCGGCTTCGAGGTCACCCAGCGCTACGGCGACCAGGCGGTGTTCCTGTCGGCCGGCGGCTATCACCACCATATCGGCCTCAACACCTGGGAGAGCCGGGGCGGCCGCCCGCCCGCGCCGGGCACGACCGGCCTCTATCACACGGCGATCCTCTATCCCGACCGTGCAGCGCTCGCCGATGCCCTGCGCCGCCTCGTCGAGGCCGGCATCCGCCTGGATGGCGCCAGCGACCACGGGGTGAGCGAGGCGCTCTATCTCTCCGATCCCGATGGCAACGGCGTCGAGCTCTACCGCGACCGGCCCGAGGCGGAATGGCCGCGCAATGCCGACGGCACGCTCGCCATGGTGACGAAGCGCCTCGACCTCAACGCGCTGCTGGCCGAGGCCCCCGCCGCCTGACGCCTCACCCCGCCCAGTGCCAGCCACTGAACCGGGCGGTGATGACGAAGAGCCCGATGGCCCCCGCCGCGAGCACGGCGAGGGTCAGCCGCGGGCGGTGCTCCAGCAGCAGCGCCGCGGTCACCATGGCCGGAAAGACGATGAGGACGTAGCGCGGCATCGAGCCGAGCCCCGGCAACCCGGTGGCAACGGTGAGATAGGGAATGGCCAGCGCGAGGGCGCCATAGAGCGTCCAGGTCCAGGGCAGCCGCCAGGCACCGATGACCACCAGCGCCGTGAAGACCAGGAACCACGGCACGCCCCCGTTGGTGGACAGGATCGGCCGCAGCGTCACCACCCGCCACAGCCGCTGGCCAGCGCCGAGGGCGCCGGACCAGGCCTCCTGGCCCCGCAGGAAGGCCAGCGGATCGCCGAACACCCAGGCCTGCCAGGCCATGAACGCCAGGAGCCCGCCGATGCCGACGAGGCCGAGCGCCGCGCCGAGGACGAGGCGTCGCGGGACAGGCCCCGCACCGGCGAGCACGACCTGCGCGACCAGGGCCGCCGTTGCGGCGACCGAGGTGAGCCGGGCCGCGGTGGCGAGGCCCGCCGCCAGGGCGGCCGCCCAGAACCAGCCGCGCGCCATGGCAAGGAACATCAGCAGCACGAGGACCAGCGTGACCTGCTCCGTATAGGCGGAGGACAGGAACACCGAGGTGGGCGTGAAGGCGAGGATCGCCGCCGAGAGGATCGCGACCTTCGGCCCGAAAACCGGCCGCACCAGCGCCGCCAGCAGGCCGACGGCCGCGAGGGATGCCAGGTTCCCCACCACCAGCAGGGCGTCGAAACCGCGCAGGCCGGTGACGACCGACAGGCCCCGCGCGAGCATGGGCAGGAGCGGGAAGAAGACGATGGAGGCCTCGGCCTGGGGCGTCGCACCGACGCGGTAGCCCTCGCGCACGATGCTCATGTACCAGCCGGCGTCCCAGCGCAGCAGCCGGTGGAACCAGTACTCCCCGACGCTCCACAGGCCCGGCCCGGTGCGCGGGGCGATGACGATGTCGGCGAAGATCACGCCGAGCCAGACCACCACCCGCGATGCCGCGAAGATCAGGATGGCGGTGGCGACCGGATGGGCGAGGGCCAGCGCGGCAATGCGGTCCGGCAGCGAGGGCGCGCCGAGGCCGGATGCGGCCGGGCTGTCGGAAACCGGCGTCATCGATCAGCCATGCAGCCGGATGAGCCGCTTGCCGCGGTTCTCGCCACGATAGAGCGAGGCGATGGCATCGGGCGCCGCCGCGATGCCTTCCAGGATGTCCTCGGCATAGCGCAGCTCGCCGCTGCGCACCCACCCGGCAAGGCGGGCCAGCGCCTCGGGGAAGCGGTGGGCATAGTCGAAGGCGAGCACGCCCTGCATCCGCGCGCGCTTGACGAGGAGGTGCCGCTCGGGGCGCGGTCCCGCCGGCCAGGGGTCCCAGGAGGCGACGGAGGCCGTGCCACAGATCACCACCCGCGCGCCCATGGCGAGGGTCCTGAGCACCGCGTCGGAGACGGCGCCGGAGGTGTTGTCGAAATAGACGTCGACGCCGCGCGGGCAGGCCTCGGCCACCGCCGCCGCGAGGTCGTTCGTCGCCTTGTAGTCGATGGCGGCGTCATAGCCGAAATCGTCGAGGCATTGCCGCACCTTCGCCGCGCCGCCGGCAATGCCGACCGTGCGGCAGCCCATGAGCCTGGCGATCTGCCCCACCGCCGAGCCGACCGAACCGGCGGCGGTCGAGACCAGCACCGTGTCGCCGGGCTTGGGGCAGCCGACATCGAGGAGGCCGAAATAGGCCGTGACGCCGTTGAGGCCGAGCACGCCGAGCGAGGTGGAGAGCGGCAGGTCGGTCTCGGTGACCTTGCGGCTGACCGCCGAGGCCGGCACCACCGCCACCTCCTGCCAGCCGAACATGCCCGTCACCTTGTCGCCGGGCCGGTAGCCCGGATGCTCCGAGGCGATCACCTCGCCGGAAGCGAAGGAGCGCATCACCTCGCCGATGCCAACCGGCTCGGCATAGTTCGCCACCGCCGAGACCCAGCCGCGCATGGCCGGCTCGACCGACAGGAACTGGTTGCGCACGACGACCTCGCCGGGTTTCGGCGCCAGCGGCTCATGGGCCTCGACGCGGAAATGCTCAGCCTGCGGAATGCCGTCGGGACGGGCGGCGAGGACGACGCGGCGGGAGAGGGGCATACGAAGCTCCGTTTGAGCCTTGACGAAGTCGACGAACGCGCTGAACGTTCCAACTGATAATGGCTCGCTTAAAGCACGTTTGGAGCTTTGCTACGTCGTCGCTATTTGATCAGTTGACCCAGAAGCGAGAGCTTCCACACCCGACCAGCCGGACGTTCAACGGTGTTTCGTGGGTCGAAGCGTTTTTGCGCCTAGAGAAGCCTTCCCCGCGAGACAAAGACCTATTGGACGCCGCGCTTTTTTTTGGCCAAGAGATATCAAGTTTCAGGCGCGCCGTTGAAGATAAGATATTTCCAAATTTATCTCGATCTTCAGCAATTATTTTAACTTTAGCACTGGCGAACCGTAATTTCAACGTCGTTAAGCAGAAAGCATCCGACGCACTACGGAAGCACGAGGGCATCGCGCACCTTAACACTTTGTCCAAAATTCCAATCAAGACTGGCTTCGATGGAAACGAGCTTGATGTCGATAGTCTCATCACCTCACTTGTTGACTCGATTCCAAATTACCTGGAGCGCGCATTCCGAAGAGATGAAACGCCACATTGTGCACTGCGTTTGAACACCAGCGGGATAGTGACCGATTTTTTCGTTCTTTCCATTGAGAGGACGTTGCGAGATTTTTGGCACCAGGTCCTTTGGGACGAGTGGTATATTGATGACAATCAGAAGGAAATCTGTCTTACGCCCAGGAATAGCGAGCTAGCCGTGATATGGGAGGCGGGTCTCTGGAGGCAGGAGAGCATACTAACTCAAACAAACGTTCTCGATTCTGTTGAGACTCGGGAACGATTGCGCTCCGGCCAGCGGATTCCCCCAGCAGTTCCGAAAACAATAACTGGCATAGGAGGAAACAGTAAATCAAATAGGCGATTTCGCATCGGTGACGTTTCCGGCGCGTCGAAAAGTCAAAGACTCCACCAAGCCGAGATTAATATTCTAAGTAACTCATACCTAGCTCCCTTTCTAGACGAATCACTTAAATCGGCTGATGCAAATTTATCATGTAGACTACTTCAGAATGTTTGGTGTATTCTGCGTGATGCCTGCGAAATTTTGCTGCGAAAAAATCCAAAGTGGGAACTAAGTTACGATGCCGCGGCGTCCTGGTCGCTGAATACGGACAAGAGAGATTTGATTCGGGCGATTTCCGAATGCCTCTCCGAGAAGGACACTGTAATCGCTGCTTGCATTGATTTCCTGTCCGCGGACAGCAATATAAGTCATTTGTTTTCGAGAGGTGTGTGGGCCTTTCCAATTGTCCCTGTAGGAGACGATCGACTTTGCATCGCATTCGCTCCTATCTCTTCAGGATCGGTGATCCGTCGCGTAGAGGGGTGGCTTGCTAAAGCTGGTTTCAGTGACGAAGCAGCAGATGTTCGACGCGGATTACAATTTGAGGCGAGCTTTCGAAAGACGATCTGCGAGCTAATAGCCGGTAACAAATATCTAACTTCCACACGCTGCGTAGAAAATTCCGTCACAATCGGCGGAGAGCAAATAGATTTTTTATGCAAAATTGACCGTCGGCTGATTATAGGAGAAATAAAATGCCTGATTCAGCCGACAGAGCCCATGGAACGGTACAACTATAGGAGAAAATTACAAAAAGCGTCAGATCAAGTGCACCGCAAGACACTTATCTTGAAGCAAAATTGGGAAAAAATTGCGCGCATTTTCGACATTGAACCGTCAACATTGAGCCAATTCGAAATAACTGAGATTGTTATAATCAATAATTGCCTTGGAACTGGTTTAAGATTTGACAACGTCATTGTAACAGATGACAATATAATGAAAATATTCTTTGGCTCACCTGATTATGTAAGCGGCCTCAAATTTGATTTGATTAAAAATCAAATAGAGACGCGCTCTGAAATGCTGTACAAAAATGACGCAGAGGCGAGCAAAAGCTTCGAGAAAATAGCTAACCGCCCAGTCCTTCTCAAAAATCTTATCGAAAACACGCAGTGGAAAAGAGGAAAATTCCCTCGTAGCAACGGGGAAAAATTCCAGTTTATGCACTGCGTGCTTTCAGAAACCTTCGCGACAGACGACGCTGTTCGCTTTGGTGAAGCGTAACTGGTGCGCCAAAACGTGCTACGTTAGAGCTTGGCGTTGCTGGCCTTCACGGCTTCCGTGGTCTCGACATAGACCTTGCCGCCCATGGCGCGGAACTTCTCGCTCATCTGCGCCATGCCCTCCTCGGCCGTGATCCCGTCGGCGCCCGCCACCGCGCGGCGCTCCGGGTCGTTCAGCGTCGCCGCATAGTCGCGCACGTCCTGCGTGATCTTCATCGAGCAGAATTTCGGCCCGCACATCGAGCAGAAATGCGCGACCTTGTGCGCCTCCTTCGGCAGGGTCTCGTCGTGGAACTCACGCGCCGTGTCCGGGTCGAGGCCAAGATTGAACTGATCCTCCCAGCGGAACTCGAAGCGCGCCCGCGACAGGGCGTCGTCGCGCAGCTGCGCGGCCGGGTGGCCCTTGCCGAGATCGGCCGCATGGGCGGCGATCTTGTAGGTGATGACGCCGGTCTTCACGTCGTCGCGGTTCGGCAGGCCGAGATGCTCCTTCGGCGTGACGTAGCAGAGCATCGCGCAGCCGAACCAGCCGATCATCGCCGCGCCGATGCCGGAGGTGATGTGGTCGTAGCCCGGGGCGATGTCGGTGATCAGCGGTCCGAGCGTGTAGAAGGGCGCCTCGCCGCATTCGCGCAGCTGCTTGTCCATGTTGATCTTGATCTTGTGGATCGGCACGTGGCCGGGCCCCTCGATCATCACCTGGCAGCCCTTCTTCCAGGCGATCTGGGTGAGTTCGCCCAGCGTCTCCAGCTCGGCGAACTGCGCCGCGTCATTGGCGTCCGCGATCGAGCCGGGGCGCAGGCCGTCACCCAGCGAGAACGACACGTCGTAGCGCCGCATGATGTCGCAGATCTCGTCGAAATGCTCGTAGAGGAAGCTCTCGCGGTGATGGGCGAGGCACCACTTGGCCATGATCGAGCCGCCGCGGGAGACGATGCCCGTGACGCGCTTGGCGGTGAGCGGCACATAGGCGAGGCGCACGCCGGCATGGATGGTGAAATAGTCGACGCCCTGCTCGGCCTGCTCGATCAGCGTGTCGCGGTAGAGCTCCCAGGTGAGCTTGACGGGATCGCCGCCGACCTTCTCCAGCGCCTGGTAGATCGGCACCGTGCCGATCGGCACCGGCGAGTTGCGGATGATCCATTCGCGGGTGTTGTGGATGTTGCGGCCCGTCGACAGGTCCATGACCGTGTCGGCGCCCCAGCGGATGGCCCAGACCAGCTTGTCCACCTCTTCCTCGATGGAGGAGGAGACGGCGGAATTGCCGATATTGGCGTTGATCTTCACCAGGAAATTGCGGCCGATGATCATCGGCTCGAGTTCCGGATGGTTGATGTTGCAGGGGATGATCGCGCGGCCGCGGGCGATCTCCGAGCGGACGAATTCAGGGGTGATGAAGGCCGGGATCTCCGCGCCGAAGCTCTCGCCATCGGCAATGGTTTGGGCGGCGCCCTCGATCATCGCCTTGCGGCCGAGATTCTCGCGCTCGGCGACGTAGATCATCTCCTTGGTGATGATGCCGCGCCTCGCGAACTCGTACTGGGTGACGGGCGCATCGCCGACGCCGCGCAGCGGCTGGTGGGAGATCGGGAAGGCGCGGGCGAGGTGGCGGCCGGCATGGCCGTTGTCCTCGGGCTTCACCTCGCGGCCGTCATAGGCCTCGAGCCCGCCGCGCTCCAGCGCCCAGGCGCTGCGGGCGCGGGCAAGGCCCTTCTCCACGTCGATGACGACGGAGGGGTCGGTATAGGGACCCGACGTGTCATAGACCGGCAGCGGCGGCTCGCCCGAGCCTTCCGACAGGATGATCTCGCGCAGCGGCACGCGCAGGTCCGGCGCGGATGCCGGGATCGCATGCACCTTGCGGGAGGCGGGGAGCGGACCGGTGGTGACCGCGGGCTTGATGTCCTTGACCGGGACGTTCATGGGGCGCCTCCCTTCAGGCAGATGATGTTGGCCGGATGCGCGAACGCGCGTCGGCGACAGGCGGATGGGCCAGAGGCAAGACGGACGGGGATTGTCGTGAAGCCAAGGTGTCCCATCCCTCCGCCGGCATGACCCGGATCAGGTTCAAGGGTCGCTTGCGGGGTTCCGGTGAGGGAACGGTGCAGCCTCTCAGCCCCTTCGTCGGGGCCCCCCTTGGACGGGGCCCAATCTGGACCCTTCGCCGGCGAAGTCAAGCGAATGGCTGAGGGAGGGGGGATGCGCGCCGAAACGGCTGGAGTGCACTGTCCTCGCCGTCATGCCCGGCCTTGTGCCGGGCATCGACGACGTGAACACCGCCGAATGGAAGGAATTCGTGGATGCCCGGGATAAACCCGGGCATGACGGGCAGAGGCGGCTCAAAGGGAAGAGCTCAATCCAAGCTCCTCACCCGCCGAACACCGCCTTCTCCAGCGCGATGAAGGCCCGCGCCCGGTGCGACAGGCCGGCGCCCTTCGGCGGCAGGCCGTGCTTCTCCTCGGCCGTCATCTCGCCGAAGGTCAGGGCATGGCCGTCCGGCTGGAACATCGGGTCATAGCCGAAGCCCTTCGGCCCCCGCGGCGGCCAGGCGAGCGTCCCGAAGACGCGGCCCTCGAAGATGCGCTCGGAGCCATCGGGGAAGGTCAGGGCCAGCGCGGAGATGAAATGCGCCCGCGCCCCGGCCGTCGTCACGCCGCGCAGGGTGAGCTCGCGGTCCACCCGCGCCATGGCGGCGGCGAAGTCGCGCGGCTTGCCGGCCCAGTCGGCGGTGAAGAGGCCGGGCGCGCCATCCAGCGCATCGATGGCGAGACCGGAATCGTCGGCGATGGCGGGAAGACCCGTCGCATCCGTCGCCGCCCGCGCCTTGATCAGCGCGTTCTCGGCGTAGAGCGTGCCGGTCTCGTCGGGCTCGGGCAGCCCCAGTTCGCCGGCCGAGACGAGCTCGACGCCATGGGGCCCGAGCAGGTCGCGGAATTCGGCGAGCTTGCCGGCATTGTGGGTGGCGACGACCAGGCGCATACCAGCCTCCAATACCGCCATTTTACGTGACATGTCGCTTACCGTCTGATCAGGTGCCGCTGCGGAATCATCCGATTCCGCACGTGCATTCAAGGGGTTTATCCGTGGCAACGACCGTAATGATGAGGCACCCTCAGACCGGCCTGGTGAAGAAGGGCCTGGTGGGCTTTTCCTGGACCACGCTCTTCTTCGGCGGCTTTCCCGCCCTGTTCCGCGGCGACATCGTCATCGGCCTCGTCACCATGGTGCTGAGCTTCTTCACCCTCGGCATCAGCAACATCATCTGGGCCTTCATGTACAACAAGCAGTACACGACGCGCCTGGTCGAGGGTGGCTATGTCTTCGCCGATGGCGAGGCGCTGAACGCCCTCGCCCGCTCGAAGCTCGGCATCGCCTGATCAGGCGACCGCCGTCTTCTGCAGGTCGACGAGGCGGGCGCAGCCGCCACGGGCGAGATCCAGCAGGCTGAGAAGCTCCTCCTGGCTGAAGGGGGTCTTCTCGGCCGTGCCCTGGATCTCGACGATGCCGCCGCCGCCGGTCATGACGAAATTGGCGTCGGTGTCGGCTTCCGAATCCTCGGCATAATCGAGGTCGAGGACTGGCGTGCCCTGGTAGATGCCGCAGGACACCGCCGCGACATGGTCGCGGATCGGGTTCACCTTCAGCATGGACCGGGCGGTCATCCAGGCGATGCAGTCATGCAGCGCCACCCAGGCACCGGTGATCGCGGCCGTGCGGGTGCCGCCATCGGCCTGGATCACGTCGCAATCGATGGTGATCTGCCGCTCGCCGAGCGCCTGCAGGTCGACGATGGTGCGCAGCGACCGGCCGATGAGGCGCTGGATCTCCTGGGTGCGCCCCGAGGGCTTGCCGGAGGTCGATTCACGGCGGGTGCGCTCCAGCGTCGCCCGCGGCAGCATGGAATATTCCGCCGTCACCCAGCCGCGGCCCTGGCCGCGCAGCCACGGCGGCGGCTTTTCTTCCAGCGACGCCGTGCAGAGCACATGGGTGTTGCCGAACTTCACGAAGCAGGAGCCCTCCGCATAGCGGGCGACGGCGCGCTCCAGCGAGACGGGGCGCAGCGCATCGGGGGCGCGTTTGGAGGGACGCATGGGCGTGATCCTGGGGAGAGGGGGCCGGGTCGGGCGGTCATAGGGCCGAACGGTCGGGGCGGCAAGGACGCTCCATCGGGCGCCGTCCAACAGAACGCTTGATCGGCGGGCGACGCAGGCCCAAATTCGGCACTGGAGGTTTGCCCCGTGTCAGCCGAGTTCCCGCGCCAGAATCCCGACCCGACCGCCGGTGCCCCATCGGCGCTCGCCCGGCTCGACGAGCGCTCGCGCGAGATTTTCCGCCAGATCGTCGAGAGCTATCTGGCCACCGGCGAGCCGGTCGGCTCGCGCAACATCTCCAAGATCATCCCGATGACGCTGTCGCCGGCCTCGGTCCGCAACGTGATGCAGGACCTCGAGGAGGCGGGCCTCATCTATGCGCCGCACACCTCCGCCGGCCGCATGCCGACCGAACGGGGCCTGCGCTTCTTCGTCGACGCGCTGATGCAGTTCGGCGACCTCGCGCAGGAAGAGCGCCAGGCCATCGAGGCGCAGGTGGCGGCGTCAGCGCGCCAGCAGTCCTTTGAGACGGTGCTGGCCGATGCGACGCAGTTGCTTTCGGGCCTGTCGCGCGGCGCCGGCGTGGTGCTCGCCTCGAAGAGCAATGTCCGGCTAAAGCACATCGAATTCGTCCGCATCGAGCCGGAGCGCGCCCTGGTCGTGCTGGTCTCCGAGGACGGGCAGGTCGAGAACCGCATCGTGCCGATCCCCGCGGGGCTGCCGCCCTCGGCGCTGATCGAGGCGTCGAACTTCCTCAACGCCCATATCCGCGGCCGGACGCTGGCCGATGCCCGCAGCGAGCTGCAGTCGAGCCTCGACCAGTCGCGGCAGGAGCTGGACGGGCTGACGCAGAAGCTGGTGGAGGCCGGGCTTGCCTCCTGGTCCGGCGGCGACCCGACCGAGCGCAAGCTCATCGTCCGCGGCCAGGCGAACCTCCTCGGCGACCTCAGGGCCATGGAGGATCTCGAGCGCATCCGCCTGCTCTTCGACGACCTCGAATCGAAGCGCGATCTCGTCGACCTGCTCGGCCGCGCCGAGACCGCCGATGGCGTGCGCATCTTCATCGGCTCCGAGAACCAGCTCTTTTCGCTGTCCGGCTCGTCCATGGTGGTCGCGCCCTATCGCGACGGCCAGAGCCGCATCGTCGGCGTCCTCGGCGTCATCGGCCCGACGCGGCTGAACTATGCCCGCATCGTCCCCATGGTGGACTACACGGCCAAGGTCCTCTCCCGGCTCATCACCTGAACGCTGGATGACCGGCGCCGCCTCATTGTCGCCGGGCTGCCATCCGACCATGATCCTCTCGCGACTTGGCGGGAGGAGGTCGTCCTCCCGCGCGCATCCATGGGAGGAGACCCGCATGAGCGGCCGGTTCAACTGGAACGAACTGATGACGAACGACATCGCCAAGGCCAAGGCCTTCTACGGCCAGACCCTGGGCTGGACGTTCGAGCCCTTCCCCATGCCGGATGGCGAGTACTGGATTGCCCGCGCGCCCGATGGCACGCCGACCGCCGGCATCATGCCGATGGACCCGCAGGACACCGAGAGCCAGCCCGGCTGGCTGTCCTATGTGCAGGTCGACGACCTCGATCGCGCCGTCTCGGCAACGACCGCCGGCGGCGGCCAGGTGCTCCAGCCGCCCATGGACATCCCCAATGTCGGCCGCATCGCCGTGGTCGAGGATCCGGCCGGCGCCGTGCTCGGCCTGATGAAGCCGGTTTCCGCTCCCGCGAGCTGATCCTCGAGAGACGTGGTCCCGGGGTGCCCGCACCCCGGGATCTTCACGGCCCCGGCCGCGTGACCCGGCGCAGCGTCAGGTTGATGCGCCCGCCATCCTTCAGCAGGCCGCTGGTGCCGGGGATGAGCCGGTCGACGCCGTGATAGGCGAGCCGCGCTGCGCCGCCGAAGACCAGCACATCCCCCGAGGCGAGCTTCACCGGCACGGTCTTGCCGCCCTTCACCGTGCCGCCAATGCGGAACAGACCGGTCTCGCCGAGCGACAGCGACACGACTGGCGCGTCGAAATCCTCCTCGTCCCGGTCCTGGTGCAGGCCCATGCGGGCGCCGGGGCCGTACCAGTTCACGAGGCAGGCCTCGGGCGGATGCGGATAGCCCGACACCGCCTCCCAGATCGCAAGGATCTCCGTCGGGATCGTCGGCCAGGGCGCCGACGTCACCGGATGCAGCGGCTGGTAGCGATAGCCGTCCCGGTCGGACACCCAGCCGAGCGATCCAAGATTGGTCATCTTGACGGAAAAGGGCTGGCCCGTGCGCGGCATGACCGGCTGGAACAGCGGCGCGATGCGCAGGAGATCCCGCAGCGTCTCGACCAGGCGGCGCTGGGCCTCCGCGTCGCAATAACCCGGATACCAGGTGCAGCCCGGGACGACCGGAACCGCGGTCATTGTTGCGGGGCGGGCGCCGGGTTCTGCGGCGGGGGACGCGGCCGGGCCGGACGGGGCGGCGCATCGGAGGGCGGCCCGCCCACCATGGCGGAGAGCTTCTCGGCGCGGGCCTCGGTGAACTTCAGCGCGCAGAAGCCCGGACCGATGTCGGAGGTGCCGTAGTTGCGGCAGAGCCGCTCGCGGTTGGCCGGGAAGGCCGCCTGTTCCTGCAGGAACTGCCGCCCCTCCGGCGTGCTGCGCAGCCGCTGCTGGAGGATGCGGCGGGCATCGTTCAGCTTGCGCTCGGCGACGCCGCGGGCGCGCTCGATCTCGCGGTCGGCCGGGATCTCGCGGTCGTTCGGCCCCCAGAGCCCCGACGGGTCGAAGACGCAATCGTCGAAGGTGCAGACCCCGCCCGGCGCCGAGACGAAGGCGGCATCCGCCATCAGGTCGAGGGTGATGGTGCAGCCAGGGAAGGCCGCCTGATAGCGCGCGAGGCCGTCAGGGCGGCCCGCCGGCGTCAGCGTCACCGGGCGGCCGCCATTGAGGTCCGGCGTGCACATGTTGCGGATGTCGTTGCCGCGGCGCCCGACAATATTGGTCGCGGCGATCGTGTAGCCCGCCTGCGGACCGGCGCCGGTGCGGTTGATCACCATGGAGCCGTGCTGGCCAAGGAAGCGCAATGTGCGCCCCGGCAGGCCCTCTTCCCAGCGCCGCAGCGGCGGCCCCGAGACCGTGCGCGGCACGGAAGGCTCACCGGTCGGGCGGGCGCCCGCGCCACCATGGGTCGCTCCCCCCTGCGGGGTCGGCGCCACGGCGCCGGGAAGCTGCAGCTGCGCCAGCGCCGGCCCGGCAAGGACGGCGAGCGTCAGAATCAGCAGGAGTGCGGCGCGGCGGGGCATGAATCATCCACGGTTCGGAGCCGACACATAACCTGCGGCTGACTCACCGTCATTACGCGCGTCACAAGTTCGGCACGACATCCCGGTGATGTTGCGCGCGGGACGCACCCGCCCTTCGCCCGGCCGGTATCCCCAGACGGATAAGATTCCCTCACGGCGACGTGACGCGGACGCTTGCGGCGCCATGGTGCCCCCCCTATATCCGGCCCAACCGGCGGAAAGCGGCATGGCGCCGCGGCTTTCGCCAGTCACCACCAGCTTGCAAACCCCGCTTGGCGAAGGGGTCGGCGCGAGCGGCCGGAACGAAAATCCCTCTTCGTCCCGGCGCGTGAGCCTCACGGGTGCTTCGGGCCCGGCCGATCCGCTTGAGAAGGAGTAGACCATGGGCAAGGTCATCGGCATCGACCTGGGTACGACGAATTCCTGCGTGGCCGTCATGGAAGGCACCACGCCGAAGGTCATCATCAATTCGGAAGGCGCGAACACCACGCCGTCCATCGTCGCCTTTACCGACGAGGAGCGTCTCGTCGGCCAGCCGGCCAAGCGCCAGGCGGTGACGAACCCCGAGCGCACCATCTTCGCGGTGAAGCGCCTCATCGGCCGTCGCTTCGACGATCCGACCGTCACCAAGGACCAGAAGCTGGTCCCCTACCAGATCGCCCGCGCCGGCAACGGCGACGCCTGGGTCGAGGTCGAGGGCAAGCCCTACTCGCCCTCGCAGATCTCCGCCTTCACGCTGATGAAGATGAAGGAGACCGCGGAGGCCTATCTCGGCCAGAGCGTCGACCAGGCGGTCATCACCGTTCCCGCCTATTTCAACGACGCCCAGCGCCAGGCCACCAAGGACGCCGGCAAGATCGCCGGCCTCGAGGTGCTGCGCATCATCAACGAGCCGACGGCTGCCGCCCTCGCCTATGGCCTCGACAAGAAGTCGAACGGCACCATCGCGGTCTATGACCTCGGCGGCGGCACCTTCGACGTGTCGATCCTCGAGATCGGCGACGGCGTCTTCGAGGTGAAGTCGACCAACGGCGACACGTTCCTCGGCGGCGAGGACTTCGACATGCGCCTCGTCGACTATCTCGCGGCCGAGTTCCAGAAGGAGCAGGGCATCGACCTGCGCAAGGACAAGCTCGCCCTGCAGCGCCTGAAGGAGGCGGCCGAGAAGGCCAAGATCGAGCTGTCGTCCTCGACGCAGACCGAGATCAACCTGCCCTTCATCACCGCCGACGCCTCGGGCCCGAAGCACCTGCAGCTGAAGCTGACCCGCGCCAAGTTCGAAGCGCTGGTGGACGACCTGATCCAGCGCACCATGGAGCCCTGCAAGAAGGCCCTCAAGGATGCCGGCATCTCCGCGGGCCAGATCGACGAAGTGGTTCTCGTCGGCGGCATGACCCGCATGCCGAAGGTCCAGGAGGTCGTGAAGCAGTTCTTCGGCAAGGAGCCGCACAAGGGCGTCAACCCGGACGAGGTCGTCGCCATCGGCGCCGCGATCCAGGCCGGCGTGCTGCAGGGCGACGTCAAGGACGTCCTGCTGCTCGACGTCACCCCGCTCTCCCTCGGCATCGAGACGCTGGGCGGCGTGTTCACCCGCCTCATCGACCGCAACACCACGATCCCCACCAAGAAGAGCCAGGTCTTCTCCACCGCCGACGACAACCAGAACGCGGTGACGATCCGGGTCTTCCAGGGCGAGCGTGAAATGGCCGCCGACAACAAGATGCTCGGTCAGTTCGACCTGATGGGCATCCCGCCGGCGCCGCGCGGCGTGCCGCAGATCGAGGTCACCTTCGACATCGACGCCAACGGCATCGTCAACGTCCAGGCCAAGGACAAGGGCACCGGCAAGGAGCAGCAGATCCGCATCCAGGCTTCCGGTGGCCTTTCCGACTCCGACATCGAGAAGATGGTCAAGGACGCTGAGGCCCATGCGGCCGAGGACAAGCAGCGCAAGGAGCTCGCCGAGGCGAAGAACCAGGCCGACGGCCTCGTTCATTCGACCGAGAAGGCGCTTGCCGAGCATGGCTCCAAGGTCGGCGAGACCGAGCGCAAGGCCATCGAGGACGCGCTGGCGGCCGTGAAGGAAGCGGTCAAGGCCGAGGACGTCGAAGCCCTCAAGGAGAAGACCAACGCCCTGGCGCAGGCCTCCATGAAGCTCGGCGAGGCCATGTACGCGGCCCAGCAGGCGGAAGCCGAGGGCGGCGCCGAGCCGAAGAAGGACGATGTCGTCGATGCCGACTTCACGGAAGTGAAGGACGACAAGAAGAAGAGCGCGTAAGGCCTGACCGGCCTACCCATCGAGCCCCCGGACATCGTTCCGGGGGCCTTCGCTTGACGAGGGGCGAGAGCGACTGTCGATGTCCAAGCGCGACTATTACGAGATCCTCGGTGTCCCCCGGGACGCCGACGAGGCGGCCCTGAAATCGGCCTTCCGCAAGAAGGCGATGCAGTGCCATCCCGACCGCAATCCCGGCGACGAGAAGGCCGAGGCCCAGTTCAAGGAGCTGAACGAGGCCTACCAGGTCCTGTCCGACGGCCAGAAGCGCGCCGCCTATGACCGTTTCGGCCACCAGGCCTTCGAGAATGGCGGAGGTGGCGGCCATCCCGGCTTCGGCGGCGACTTCGCCTCCTCCATGTCCGACATCTTCGAGGAGCTGTTCGGCATGGGCGGCGGCCGCCGCCGCGGCGCCTCCGGCGGGCGCGAGCGCGGCGCCGACCTGCGCTACAACATGGACATCACGCTGGAGGAAGCCTTCGCCGGCAAGTCCGCCCAGATCCGCATCCCCACGACGGTGTCCTGCGAGGCCTGTTCCGGCACCGGCGCCAAGCCCGGATCCAAGCCTAAGACCTGCGGCACCTGCGGCGGCCATGGCCGCGTGCGCGCCTCGCAAGGGTTCTTCTCCATCGAGCGCACCTGCCCGACCTGCCAGGGCCGCGGCCAGGTGATCGAGGACCCCTGCACCGCCTGTTCCGGCGCCGGCCGCATCACCCGCGAGCGCGTGCTCTCGGTGAACATCCCCGCCGGCGTCGAGGACGGCACCCGCATCCGCCTCGCCAACGAGGGCGAGGCCGGCTTCCGCGGCGGCCCCTCCGGCGACCTCTACATCTTCCTCTCCATCGAGCCGCATGCCTTCTTCCAGCGCGACGGGCAGGACCTCTATTGCCGCGCGCCGGTCTCCATGGTCACCGCCTCGCTCGGCGGCACCTTCGAGGTACCGACCATCGACGGCGGCCGCGCCCAGGTGAAGGTTCCCGAGGGCACCCAGTCCGGCAAGCGCTTCCGCCTCTCGGGCAAGGGCATGCCGGTGCTGCGCTCCAAGGCGGTCGGCGACCTCTATGTGCAGGTGGACGTGGAGACCCCGCGCAACCTCACCAAGCGGCAGAAGGAGCTGCTGGCGGAGTTCGAGAAGGAGAGCTCCAAGGACACCCAGCCGGAGACCGCCGGCTTCTTCGCCCGCGCCAAGGCCTTCTGGGACGGGCTCGCGAAGGAGGGGTGAGGCGAGAGATCGGGGCGGGGAAGGCGTAGCGCACAGGTGCCTCCCGCCGCTGCCTCGCGCGGCCTGCCGTCCAAGGCTCCCTGCCGGACACCCCCTCCCTCATCCTGAGGTGCGAGCGAAGCGAGCCTCGAAGGACGCACTTGCCGGACTGCAGCTCAGAGCCGCGTCCGGGGCCGCGAGGCGAGTTCAGGCAGCTTATGCCAGTGCCCGGCGATCACAGCTTCCTTCTTCGCCCTGCTCCAGCCCTTCAGCTTGCGCTCGAAGGCGATGGCCTCCGTGATCAGGTCGAATTCTCCGGACCAGACGAGGCTCACCGGAAGGCGGGCGGCAGTGTACCCGTCTTGAAGACCTTGCTAGTGTTCCGAGAGGCGGCGGTCGACATCCTCGGCCCGCGTCGAGCCCACATAGAACGATCCGTCCGAGCAGCGCAGGATGTAGACGAAGGCGGCCATCTTCGAATGGTGGCTGAGGCAGGTGCCTTGCACAACCCAAGTGCGTCCTTCGAGGCTCGCTTCGCTCGCACCTCAGGATGAGGATGGTGGTGCTTGGCATTCGCAGCGGTTGAAGCCGCCAGGAGGCCGGACAACCTCCCTGCAGGACACCCCCTCCCTCATCCTGAGGTGCGAGCGAAGCGAGCCTCGAAGGACGCACTTCGGTTGTGCAAGACACCCGGATTGCTCAGGCAGGCCTTCCAACGCCCGCTCACTCCGCTGCCATTGACCCCTTGAGCGGCAGCTTGGCGAGCGGCGGCTGGGCCGCCGGCTCGTCGAATTCCAGCGCCTCGATCCGCGCCCCGCGCTTGGTGATCTTCTCCGACGAGGTGATGATCTGGCCGATATCGTCCTGCGCCTGGCCGAAATGCCGCTGCAGGTTCAGCACCCGGTCCGTCAGCCGCCCCACATCATCCAGCAGCAGCGAGACTTCCTTCTGGATGACGCGGGCCTCCTCGCGCATCCGCTCGTCCTTCAGGAGGCCCTGCACCACCTGCACCGCCAGCATCAGCAGCGAGGGCGAGACGACCAGCACGCGCGCGCGGAACGCCTTCTGCATCACGTCGTCGAAGAACTCGTTGAGGTCGGCATAGATGCCTTCCGAGGGCACGAACATCAGCGCCACGTCCTGCGTCTCGCCCGCCAGCAGGTATTTCTCGGCGATGTCCTTGATGTGGACGGAGAGATCCTGCCGGAGCCGCTGCGCGGCGAGGCGCTTGACCTCCTCGGCCTTGGCCTCGCGCCACAGCGTCACCGCCTCCAGCGGGAACTTGGCATCGACCACGAGGCCGCGGCTGTCGCCCGCGAGGCGGATGACCGCATCGGGCCGCTTGCCGTTGGAGAGCGTCGGCTGCAGCTGGAAGCCGTTGCGCGGCAGGGCGTCGGTGAGGATCGCCTCCATCCGCCCCTGGCCGAAGGCGCCGCGCGCCTGCTTATTGGCCAGCACGTCCTTCAGCGTCACCACCTGGCCCGCGAGATCGGTGATGTTGCGCTGGGCATTGTCGATGACGGCAAGCCGCTCGTTGAGCTTGCCGAGGTTCTCCATCGTCGTCTTGGACTGGCCCTCGAGCGACTGACCGATCCGCGTCGTCATGCCGTCGAGGCGGTCGCCGAGCTGCTTGGCGAGGTCGTTCTGGCGGGAGCCGAGCCCCTCGGCCATGGCCTGGAGCCGGCCGGTCAGTTCCGCCTGGATGCGGGTCATCTCGCCCATCCGCTCCTCCAGCTCCTGGGCATGGATGACAGAGCGCTCGGCTTCCAGGGCCTGGGCGGCGGCCTGCCGGCGCAGAGCCACGAAGACCACCACGAGCAGCAGCACCGCGAAGCCGAGGAGGCCGAGGACGAGTTCGCCGGCCGTGACGGGGCGGCCGCCGATGACGAGGAGGATGTCGGACATGCCTGCACTCTAGGTGATTCGGCGCCGCATCACGAACGAAGGGGGAACGGTATCGGGCGCCGCCCGATCAGAGGTAGCGGCGCAGGTCCTGGGCGGCTTTCGCCGGGTCGCGGGCGACGTCGAAGGTCGAGACGAACTGGCCGCGCCGGTCCATCAGGTACACGAAGGTCGTGTGGTCCATCGTGTAGCCGCCGGCGTCGAGCGGCACCTTGCGCGCATAGGCGCGATAGGCCCGCATCGCCGCCGTCACCTGCTCCTCGGTACCGGTGAAGCCGCGGATGCCGGCGTGGAAGCTGCCGAGATAGGTGGAGAGCAGCTCGGCCGTGTCCCGCGCCGGATCGACGGTGATGAAGACCACGTTGACCTTCGTGGCGTCGGTGCCGAGCTGGTCGAGCATCTGGGTGATCTCGAAGAGCTTGGTCGGGCAGATGTCGGGGCAATGGGTGAAGCCGAAGAAGACCAGGCTCGGCTTGCCCATCAGGTCCTGCTCGCTCACCGCCTTGCCGGTCTGGTCGGTGAGCGCGAAGGCGCCGCCGATGGCGGAGGGGCTGGAGGCGAGCTGGCCGCCGCGCGGCATGGTGAAATGCACCACGGCGGCGAGAATGCCGAGACCACCGACCAGCAGGGCGAGGGAGAGCAGCAGCGCGACGGAGCGCGGGCCCTTGGCGGGCGAAGCAGGCGTCTTGTCGGTCATGTCAGGCTCAGAAGCACCAGGCGAGGCCGGCGGCGAGCGTGTCGAGGAAGACCTTGGCGCCCTGCGTCCACCAGAGGAGACCCGAGGCGGCGAGCAGCGCGGCAACGCCCACCCCGGTCGCCCATTTGGCGAGGCGCGGGACGCTGGACGAAGGCTGCTGAACCGTCCGGGTCGACATGGCGTTTATCTAGTCCACAATGCGACCCGACGCAAAAGCCCGGGACGTCGCACCGTTCCCCTTTTCGTGAAGAGCAGCCGCTTCCCCATGCGCCCCGACGACCTCCTCCAGCCGACGCCGCGGGGCCTCTATTGTCCGCCGGCCGATGTCTATATCGACCCGGTGCGGCCGGTGGAGAAGGCGCTCATCACCCACGGCCATTCCGACCATGCCCGCCCCGGCCATGGCGCCGTGCTGGCCACGGGCACGACGCTGAAGATCATGGCGATCCGCTACGGCGAGGATTTCGCCGGGACGACGCAGGCCGCCGCATGGGGGCGGCCGGTCACCATCAACGGCGTCACCTTCACCTTCCATCCCGCCGGCCACATCCTCGGTTCGGCGCAGATCGCGGTCAGCTGGAAGGGGCTCACCATCGTCGCCTCGGGTGACTACAAGCGCGGCCGTGACCCGACCGCCGAGCCCTTCGAGGTCGTGCCCTGCGACGTCTTCATCACCGAGGCGACCTTCGGCCTGCCGGTCTTCCGCCATCCCGACCCGGCGGCGGAGGTGGCAAAGCTCCTCGCCTCCCTGCGGCTGTTCCCGGATCGCGCCCATCTCGTCGGCGCCTATGCGTTGGGCAAGGCGCAGCGGGTCATGTCGCTGGTGCGCGCAGCCGGCTGGGACCAGCCGATCTACATGCATGGCGCAGCCGAGAAGCTGACGCGCTTCTACGAGGCCGAGGGCATCGACCTCGGCGAGGTGCGGCTGGTGAAAGCTGCCGACCGAAAATCCCTGGGCGGTGCCGTCGTGCTCTGCCCGCCGGGCTCGATGAAGGACCTCTGGGCCCGCCGTTTCCCCGATCCGGTCACCGCCTTCGCCTCGGGCTGGATGCGGGTGAGGGCGCGGGCGCGGCAGGGCGGCGTCGAGCTGCCGCTGATCATTTCCGACCATTCCGACTGGGACGAGCTGCGCGAGACCATTCGCGAGACCGGCGCCTCCGAGGTCTGGGTCACCCATGGCCAGGAGGACGCGCTCGTCCACTGGTGCGGCACGGTGGGCTTGCGCGCGCGGCCGCTGCGCATCGTCGGCTATGGCGAGGAGGGCGAGGCCGAGCCCGCCGACCTCGCCCCCGCCAGCGTGGAGCCGGCGGCATGAACCGCTTCGCCGCCCTGCTCGACCGCCTCGCCTATGAGCCGCGCCGCAACGCCAAGCTGGCGCTGATCGCCGATCATTTCCGCTCGGTGCCCGATCCCGAACGCGGCTTTGCCCTGGCGGCCATGACCGGCGCCCTCTCCTTCCGCAATGCCAAGGCGGGCCTCGTGCGCGGCCTCATCGCCGAGCGCACCGATCCCGTCCTCTTCGGCCTCTCCTACGACTATGTCGGCGACCTCTCGGAGACCGTCGCGCTGATGTGGCCGGCGCCCGAGGGCCCTGCCCGCAACGAGCCGCCGCCGACCCTCTCGGAGGTGGTCGCCACCCTCGCCACCACCTCGAAGACCGCGCTGCCGCGGATCCTCGCCGGCTGGCTCGACCATCTCGACGAGACCGGCCGCTGGGCGCTGCTCAAGCTCATCACCGGATCGCTGCGCATCGGCGTCTCCGCCCGCCTCGCCAAGACGGCCGTGGCGGCGCTGGGCGATCGCGATCCCGACGAGATCGAGCTGGTCTGGCCGGGCCTCAAGCCGCCCTACGAGGAGCTCTTCGCCTGGGTCGAGGGCCGCGGGCCGCGCCCGGAGGCCATCGATCCCGCGCCCTTCCGGCCGCCCATGCTCGCCCACGGCATCGAGGACGAGGATTTCGGCAAGCTCGAGCCCGCCGATTTCGCCGCGGAGTGGAAGTGGGACGGCATCCGCGTCCAGGCCGCCGCCGGCACCCTCCCCGACGGACGGCGCGTGGCGCGGCTCTATTCGCGCACCGGCGAGGACATCTCCGCCGCCTTTCCGGACCTCGCGGAGGCCATGACCTTCGACGGCGCCATCGACGGCGAGTTGCTGGTGCTGCGCGAGGGCCGCGTCCAGAGCTTCAACGTCCTGCAGCAGCGGCTGAACCGCAAGCAGGTGACACCGGCCATGCTGGTCGACTTCCCCGCCCATATCCGCGCCTATGACCTCATCGTCGCCGAGGGCGAGGACCTGCGCGACAAGCCCTTCGCGGCCCGCCGCGCGCTGCTGGAGAGCTTCATCGCCGGCATCGGCTCGCCGCGCATCGACCTCTCGCCGCTCGTGCCCTTCGACACCTGGGAGGCGCTCGCCGCCTCCCGCCTCGACCCGGCCTCCGCCGCGGCGGGCGAGGATGCCGAGGCCATCGAGGGCCTGATGATCAAGCGGCGGGATTCCGCCTACATGCCGGGGCGGCCAAAAGGCCTCTGGTACAAGTGGAAGCGCGACCCGATGGCGGTGGACTGCGTGCTGATGTACGCCCAGCGCGGCCACGGCAAGCGCTCCAGCTTCTATTCCGACTTCACCTTCGGCGTCTGGCGCGCCGGTCCCTCGGGCGACGAGCTGGTCCCGGTCGGCAAGGCCTATTTCGGCTTCACCGACGAGGAGCTCGGCCAGCTCGACCGCTTCGTGCGCAACAACACCGTCAACCGTTTCGGCCCGGTGCGCGAGGTCGTCCACAGCCCGACCGAGGGGCTCGTTCTGGAGATCGCCTTCGAGGGCCTGCAGCGCTCGACGCGGCACAAATCCGGCGTCGCCATGCGCTTTCCGCGCATCGCCCGCATCCGCTGGGACAAGCCGCCGGGCGAGGCCGACCGCATCGAGGCGCTGGAGGTCCGGCTCAAGGATTGAGCCCTGCCTTGACGCCGCCACATCGGACCCTGACAGTCCCACCATGACCTGCGCCGGCCGCACCATCGCCCCGACCTCGACGCTGATCTTCGGCGTCTGACCCCTGCCCGGCACCGCGTGCCCCGGGCACGGGGACGCCGGTCCTTTGCCGACGGCACGCACAACCCTCCCCTTCTTTCACCGCCCCGCCGCGCCGGAGTTGCGCGGTCAGGCGCCATGGATTTCGCTATGACCACCACCCTCTCCACTGCCCCGCGGCGCGCCCGCGGCCGTCCCGCCATCATCGTCAGCGACGTCGATCACCGCATCGTCACGGGGCTCGCCACCGGCGCGCTCGATCGCCTGCCGGCGGTGGCCGAAGCCCTTCTCGACGAGATGGACCGCGCTCGCATCGTTCCCGCGGCGAAGCGCCCGGCCGATGTCGCGGGCCTCGGCTCCCGCATCACCTATCGCGACCACGAGGGCCGCGAGCGCACCGTCGATCTTGTGCTGCCGGCGCAGGCCGACATCCATGACGGCCGCATCTCCATCCTGACGCCGGTCGGCGCCGCGCTGATCGGCCTTTCGCCCGGCCAGTCCTTCACCTGGCAGGGCCCGGCAGGCCATGACCGCAGCCTCACCGTCACGGCGGTCTCGCCGGTATCCTGACGCAGGCGCCCGGCAGGCATGCCGCCGTGGCTTTGCCTCGCCCGCCGCTTCGTGCGAAGCGGGCGAGGTGATGCCCGCTTCGGTTCTCGACTTTCTCCGGACCTTCGCGCTCCCCGGCCTCGTCGGCGCCGTGGGCGGCTGGATCTTCGCGCGGCTGGGACTTCCCGCTGCCTGGATGTCGGGCGCCCTCGTCGCCACCACCGTCATGGCGCTGGCGGGCTTCAGGGTCGCCGTCCCCACCCCCATCGCCACCGCCATCTTCCTGCTCTTCGGCACGATCATGGGCTCGGCGGTGACGCCGAACACGCTGCGCCTGATGATGACCTGGCCCGTCTCCATGGCCGGCCTCGCCATCCTCGTGCCAGCCATCATCGGCGGCATCACGCTCTACCTGCAGCGGGTCGAGCGGCTCGACCGCAACACCGCCTTCTTCGCCTCCATTCCCGGCGCACTCAGCTACGTCATGGCCATGACGCTGGCCTCCCGCGCCGACACCCGCGCCGTTGCCGTCATCCAGAGCTTCCGCCTCGTCCTGCTGGTCGCCGCCCTGCCGGGCCTCCTGACGCTGGCGGGCCTCGGCGGCATCCCTATGCCGCCCGCGCCCGCCGCCACCGCGGACACGGCCGGAGAACTCCTGCTCCTCGCCGTCCTCTCGGCGAGCTGCGGCCTCGGCATGGAGCGCCTGCGCGTGCCCGGCGGCGCCACCGTCGGCGCCATGCTGGCCAGCGCCGTGCTGCACGGCACCGGCCTCGTCACGGTCGGCGTGCCCGAGCCGCTGATGACCATCGGCTTCATCATCATCGGCCTGATCATCGCCGCGCGCTTCGCCGGCACCTCCCTCGTCGAACTGCGCCAGCTCCTGCGCGCCTCCGTCGGCGCCTTCGTGGTGGGCGTCGCCGTCACGCTGGTCGTCGCGCTGGCTGTCGCCCTCATCACCGGCCTTCCCGCCGGCAAGGTCATCCTCGCCTATGCGCCCGGCGGCATCGAGGCCATGGCCATTCTCGCCTTCGTCCTCGACATGGACCCCGCCTTCGTCGGCGCCCACCATCTCGTCCGCTTCGTCGGCATCGCCCTGCTTCTGCCGCTCGCCGCCCGGATCGTGCTCGGACCCGCCCGGGACGGCTGAAACCCGCGGAAAACCGCCAAAAACAACCGCGACGCGATTGCCGACACGGCCCGTCTCCGCTATCGGTCGCAGCACGTTTTTCCGGGGTTCCCCGCATGCTCCGCCGTCGCCTGCCCCATCTCGGCATCGCCCTCGCCGCGCTCGTCGTCGCCGGCACCGCCAGCACCCCCGCTTCGGCCCTTTGCACCGTCCCCGCCATTGCCGGCGCCACCGCCTCCGGCGCCCTGCCGCGCACGACGGCGCGCCTCAAGGCCCGCCAGCCCGTGCGCATCCTCGCCATTGGGTCGTCGACCACGGCGGGCGTCGGCGCCGGCGGCGTCGGCTTCGCCCATCGGCTCGGCCCCATGGTGAAGGCCCGCTGGCCCGACACCACGGTCGAAGTGGTGGTCTCGGGCGTCTCCGGCGAGACGGCCTCGGGCGCGGCAGGCCGCATGCAATCCGAACTCGCCCAGCACCATCCCGTCCTGGTCGTCTGGCAGCTTGGCACCAACGACGCCAATTTCGGCGTTTCGGCCGAGGCCTTCCGTGCCACCATCGCCTCAGGCCTTGCCGCCATCCGCGCGGCGAATGCCGACGTGATCCTGGTCGATCCGCAATATTCCCGCTGGGCCGAGGGCCGACCGCGCACCGGCGAATTCGCCGCCCTCATCGCCGCCGAGGGCGCGCGGGCCGGCGTGCCGGTGGTCCGGCGCTACCAGGCGATGTTCCAGCTCGCCCAGGCGAACCGCAGCGCCTTCGACGGGCTCCTCGCCTTTGACGGCCTGCATCTGAGCGCCGCCGGCCATGATTGCATGGCCCAGCAGGTGGCCGGTACCATCGTCCGCAACGCCCGCCGCTGACGCTGCAGCCGCGGCGCAGGCGCGCGGCTGTCTTGCCATCGGCACATGCCGCCATCACATTGAGGCCGCCGGCGTCAGGCCGGTTCTGGCCCCATGAGCGATGCGATGACCACGCCGACCACGCCCGCCCCGACCGGAACCACGACGACCGTGGTGCCGTCTGCGCAGAATTATCTCGATCGCGCCACCGGGGTCCTGCGCGATCTCGGGCTCATGCCCTCCAAGATCGACGAGCAGCCGATCATTCCGCTGCTGCAGAAGATCTCCGACCTCGACGAGGGGCGCGTCACGATGATCGCCCGCACCCTCAACCAGGTCGGCGTCTTCAACGAGGTGGTGCGCAACCAGGTCGCCGGCATGGAGGTGGGCGAGCGCTACGAGCTCATCACCAAGAGCTTCAACTCCATCCGTGACGATGCCAAGCGCATGGTCGACCAGCTCGCCGACGGCAAGCTCTCGACCTTCGAGCGGCTGGAGAACGTCTGGACCAAGGTCAGCCGCGGCGACATCGCCACGCGCTTCGAGAGCATCCGCACGACCTATCTCGACGTCGCCCGCGCCACCAAGGACCAGATCCAGCGCGAGCAGACCATCCTCGACGCCTATCGCGATTTCCGCGGCGCCCTGAAACAGGCCGAGGTCCTCGCCCTCGAGGTGCTGCAGAAGGCCGATGCCAAGCTGCAGGAGAAGCAGGCCGAGCTGAAGGCCTCCTCTGAGGCGGTGGCGGCCTATGCCGGCTCGGTGCCGGCCGAGCGCGCCAATCTCGAACTCATCCGCGACACCAAGCTGCGCGAGATGCAGGACGAGGAGAAGCGCTTCCAGATCGCCAAGGACCTCTCCGACAACCTGACCATCGGCTACAACACCTCCGAGGTCATCATGGCGCGCCTGATGCAGACGACGAACGCCAAGGAGCGCGTCTATGCCCAGGCCATCTCCTTCTTCTCCACCAACGACGCGGTGCTGACCGCGCTGAAGGCCTCCTTCACCGGCCTGCAGGGTCTGCATGAATCGACCCGCACCCTCAACGAGATGAAGGAGGGCGTCTCGAAGTCGCTCGAGACCCTCTCCGAGATCGGCGACAAGGTGCAGGAAGAGGCTTTGCGAGCCGGCTACGGACCGACCATCCGCGCCGATGCTGTGAAGAAGCTGGTGGAGAGCGTCGTCTCCTTCCAGGAGAAGTCCGGCGAGATCATCTACGAAATGCGCAAGCAGTCGACGCAGAACTCCCAGGAGATCCGCGACGCGGTCGAGGACGGCAAGCGCCGCCTGGCGGCTCTGGCCGAGAAGGGTGCGGCGCTCGGCATGTGAGGCGGGCCTTGTCGCCCGCCCTGCCACAGCCCGCTGACCGAGGGTCCGCTCCATGACAGACACCGCTCTCGCACCCGCCGCGGCCGCCCCGGCGCCCGAGAGGCAGTCGTCCAAGCTCGACGACGTCATGCTCGCCATGGACGTCGTCGACACCCTCCGGCATGACCAGAAGATCACCGAGCGGGAGCTCGCCGAGAGCGACCGCGAGGAGGACCTGATCGAGCGCCTCAGGGCGATCTATCGCGGCCAGGGCATCGCCGTTCCGGACGAGATCCTGCGCCAGGGCGTGAAGGCGCTGCGCGAGGAGCGCTTCACCTACAAGCCACCGCGCGACAGCCTGTCGCTGAAGCTCGCGCGGCTCTACGTGACCCGCGAGCGCTGGGGCAAATGGGCGCTCGGCGCCTTCGCCGCCCTCGTCATCGGCTCGGGCTGGCTCGCCTATGAGGGCTATTCGGCCCGCGTCGAGCTGACCCAGACCATCCCCGCCGCCATCACCCGCCTCTCCACCGACATCACGCGCGAGGCCGGCTCCGACGCCGTGCGCCAGCGCGCCGCGGCCCTCGTGGTCGACGGCGAGACGGCGGCCCGCGACGGCAAGGCCCCGGCGGCCCGTGCGGCGGTCGCCGCCCTCGAGGCGCTGCGCGACGACCTTCGCCTCGAATATGACCTGCGCATCGTCTCGCGCCCGGGCGAGTCGACCGGCGTCTGGCGCCGCCCGCGCCGCAACCCCGGCGCCATGAACTACTATGTCATCGTCGAGGCCATCGGCCGCGACGGCCGCGCCATCGCCCGGCCTGTCACCTCCGAGGAGGACGGCACGACGCGGACCGTGACCAAGTGGGGCGTGCGGGTGCCCGAAAGCCTCTACCGCCGGGTGGAGGCCGATAAGCGCGACGACGGCATCGTCCAGAACGCCATACTCGGCCGCAAGGCCCGCGGGCAGCTCGAACCTGTCTGGCGCGAAGCGCTGCCCGGCGGCGCCATCCTCGACTGGTAAGGCGAGCCGCCATGATCCCCGGACATTCCGCCCTCGGCGGCATCGAAAGCGCCCTCGCCGAAATCCGCCAGGCCGAGAGCGAGGCCAATGCCCGCCTCGACGCGGCGACGCGCCGCGCTGCGGAGGCCCGCGCCGAGGAGGCGGAGGCCTTCCGCGGCCTCGCCGCCTTCCGCCTCAACGCCGCCGGCGCCCTTGGCGGGCAGCTTGCCCAGCTCGCCACCGACGTGCGCGCCATGCTGGCGCTGCGCCTCAACGACCGCAACAAGCTCGACGCCGAGATCGCTGCGGTGGAGGCGGAGATCGACCGCATCACCGCCGAGCGCCAGCAGGCGACGCGCCGGCTCGACGAATCCGCCGAGAAGCGCGAGGCCGTGGCCAATGCCGCGCAGATCGGCCTCGCCGCCAAGAGCGACTATGCCAGCGCCAAGACCGAGGCCGACCGCCTCGCGCGGGTCGCCGAGGAGGCTGACAAGAAGGCCCGCCTCGCCGAGGAGGAACTGGAAGCCAAGCGCAAGCCCTACGAGGACGACGCACTCTTCATGTATCTGTGGCGTCGGTCCTATGCGACGGGCGCCTATGAGGCCGGCAATGTCGCACGCCTCCTCGACGGCTGGGTCGCAAGGCTCGTCGACTACAACAATGCCCGCCCGAACTATGCCCGCCTCACCGAGATCCCCAAGCGCCTGCGCGAACATGCCAATCGCAGCGCCGCCGCCGCAGTGGAGGCGACCGAAAGGCTGAAGGCGATGGAGCGCGAGGCCTTCCTCGGCACCGGCGGCGATGCCGCGGATGCCGAGATCGGCAAGCTCCACGCCGAGCTGGAGCGGCTGGACGCCGCGCGTGCCGCCGCCGAGCAGAAGCACAACGCGCTCGACGCGCGGGCCGCCGCCTTCGCCCGCGGCGAGGACGACCGTTTCCGCCAGGCGGTGGGCACCCTCGCCGAGGCCCTGCGCCGAGAGGATCTCGACAGGCTCTATGCCGAGGCCCTACGCACGCCCTCGCCGGAAGACGAGGCGCTGGTCGGCCGCATCCGCGCCCTGCGTGACGAGCAGGAGCGGATCGACCTCGACACCCGCCGGCAGAGGGCGGAGCTTGCCGAACTGTCGCGCCGCAAGGGCGAGGTCTCGCAGGTGGCGAACGGCTTCCGCCAGCGCCGCTATGACGCCGACGGCTCGGTCTTCTCCAACGACGTGGTCGGCGCCCTGCTGCGCGGCCTCGTCACCGGCGTCATCACCGGCGCCGACTATTGGGGCCGCATGGAACAGGGCCGCCGCTGGCAGCGCCAGGACGACGGCAATTGGGGCGGCGGCAACTGGGGTGGCGGCGGCTCCTGGGGTGGTGGATCGTCCGGCGGCAGCTCGGGTGGTGGTGGCAGCTGGGGCGGAGGCGGTTCGTCCGGCGGCAGCTCGTCCGGCGGCTCCTGGGGCGGCGGCGGTTCGTCCGGCGGCGGCGACGGCTTCGACACCGGCGGCAGGTTCTGACCAGCGCCGCTGCCGGCCGCGGCAGCAGAGCTGCCGTCAGCACGCCCGCAGCGGTTCATCGATCATGATTCGTCGAAGGAAACTGGCGCACCCGACACGATTCGAACGTGTGACCTTTGCCTTCGGAGGGCTGCAGAAGGGGATTTCTGACCTATTCTGCAGCTTTCCACAGATGCCTATATCGTTGCTTTCATTGACATTGACACTATCCAGTTATCTGAGATTGTCTCCAAATTCCTACGCCGTGTTACCCCGGTGTTACCCCGAAGGGCCGCATCCATGGCTTCAGCAAAACTCACCAAGCGCAGCGTCGACGCAATCACGCCAAGGGCCACCGAGTTCTGCGTCTGGGACGCCGAGGTCTCCGGGTTTGGCGTTCGCGTGAGGCCATCGGGTGCAATGTCGTATCTAGCGATGTACCGCACCGGCGGCCGCAACAGTCCACTCCGCAAAGTGACCCTTGGCTCGGTTGGTAAGCTGACCGTCGAGGAAGCGCGAGCCGCCGCAAGGACGATCCTCGCCAAGGCGGAGCTCGGCGAGGACGTCGCCGAACAGCTCTCGAATGCCCGCAAGGCCGAGACCATCTCCGACTTGTGTGACCTCTATTTCAAGGAGGCAGAGCGTGGGGTCCTGATCGGGAAGCGCGGCAAGCCGAAGAAGGCCTCAACGCTTACCTCGGATCGCGGCCGCATCACGCGACACATCAAGCCCCTGCTCGGTCGAAAGACTGTCCAGGAAGTCACCAAGGCGGACGTTGAAAGGTTTCTGAGGGACGTTGCCTCAGGTCGGACCGCGACCGATGTCCGCACAAAAAAGCATGGACGGGCGATCGTGCGCGGCGGACAGGGTACGGCCACCCGAACCGTTCGCCTTCTCGGGGGCATCTTCACCTACGCGATCGAGTTGGGGATGCGGCAGGACAACCCGGTCCATGGCGTCCGAAAGTTCGCCGACGGCCAAAGCGAGCGCTTCCTGTCATCAGAAGAATTGTCTCGGCTCGGCGCGGCGCTTCGGGAGGCCGAAACCATCGGCCTCCCTTGGAACGCCAACTTGGACGCGCCCGGCGCCAAACATCTGCCACGCAATCCGGAGGATCGGCGGACGAGGCTAAGCCCTCATGCCACCGCTGCGATCCGCTTCCTCATCCTCACCGGGCTTAGGTTAAGGGAAGCGCTTTCCTTGCGATGGTCAGACGTGGATGTCGAACGCGGGCTTCTGTTCCTACCCGACACGAAAACCGGGCGACGAACCGTGGTGCTTGGCGATTCCGCTATGGAAATTCTGCAGTCCGTTCCGCGGATCTCTGGGTTTCGCTTCGTCTTCGCAGGGGAGAAGCTGGATCGGCCGAGGTCAGACCTCAAGCGCCCTTGGTCGATCGTCACACGAGCGGCGGGACTGGAAGGTGTTCGTCTTCATGATCTGCGCCACACGTTCGCCAGCCACGGCGCCGCAGCTGGGATGGGCCTGACGGTGGTTGGCCGTCTTTTGGGACACGCGGACATCAAGACGACGAACCGGTACAGCCACTTCGATACCGGTCCACTGCGGCGGGCAGCAGATGCGGCGGGAGCTCCGATCGCGGCTGCCCTGAATGGCACTGGTCAACTCAAGCGCAGTGGCGCCTAGGCGGAACGGCGCAAAGAGAACGATCGGCTACCGGGTCCGGGAATTGGATATGCACACGAACGCGACAGCCTCTGAGCGTGAGAAAACTGACGACGAGCCGGCAGAGCCCTTTTCACCGTATGGGGAAGGCTACATGCCGCTTACTTGTGCGGCTCAATGGCATGCGACCAACGGACTTCGGGTGCCGTTCGATCGAATAGGCCGTAAGGCTCGTCATGAAAGCTATCGAAAGATCCTCGAATTGCTGGCGTCCGGGAAAATCGCTGCGGTAGGCGACAATGTCACTGGACCACCCAAAAACGGCGAAATCCCTCCTTATGAATTCGCCGATTGCGCGATTCACCTCCCGGATTTTGACGAAGTTGACGCGTGGGAATACGTGGAGGATCAGCCAGTCCTACTATCCTATGCCTACGACGATATGGAGGCTTGGCGCGATCTGTTCGATGACCAAATCATTCGAGGTCGTTGCACAATTTGGCGCCGAATAAAGCTCCGCAAGGCTGACATAATAGCTCACCTTCAGGTGCAACAGCGAATGCGAGGCTCCGGAGGGCCAGGAAGGCCGACGTCCATTCCCAACCTCATCATACCGGAACTGCTCAGACGAAGCGCTGAGAACCAACTCGAGCAAACCCTAGCGGCTGAAGCCCGGGTCCTTTCTGCATGGTTGGCAAAGGAATATCCGGCGGAGCCCCAGGTCAAACCGCGCCCCTGCGAGATAGGGATCAGGCATGTCTACTGGAAGGCTCGAGGCCGCAGTAAATGACCTACACAGTCGAATTTACTGTGGCTGTTTGCTGCTGAAGCGCTTGGGCATTGATCTCCCGACCCGGCCATACCCGGGGCTTTCGGGAGATCCACATGAACCCAGTCACCCAAACTGAGCACGGTTGTCAATCGGCGCCCAAAGTTGACCCCTTGTCGGCGTCCAAAGTTGACCCCCTTGCAGTATGGCAGCGGACGCCCCGACGCAGCTGGTCGGGATT